>NZ_JBFAKS010000023.1:0-149507 GCF_040655855.1 Kribbella sp. NPDC050281
CTCAACCACTACAACACTCAACGCCCACACACCGCACTCGGCGGCCGACCACCCATCACCAGACTGCAACCAACCTCATGACCGGGTACAGCTAGTTGATCAGGGTGCCGACGGGGGTGCCGGTGCTGATGGAGGAGGCGGCTCCGGCGCGGTCGATGTCGAAGACGTGGAGCGGGAGACGGTGGTCGCGGGCCAGAATGAAGGCGGACTGGTCCATCACGCCGAGGCCGCGGTCGATGACCTCCTGGTAGCTGAGGTGGTCGAATCGGCGCGCGTCCGGGAACTTGTTCGGGTCGGCGTCGTACACGCCGTCAGTGCCGTTCTTGGCGACCAGCAGGGCGTCGGCGCCGAGTTCGACGGCGCGCTGGACGGCGGGGTAGTCGGTGGTGGTGAACGGCTGCCCGTTGCCGGAGGCAAGGAGGACGATCGCGCCCTTCTCCAGGTGTCGCAGGGCGCGCAGCCGGATGTACGGCTCAGCCATGTTGTTGATCGGGATCGCGGTCATCAGGCGCGCGTCGTCGGCACCGAGCGCGGCCAGCCGGCCGCGCAGCAGGACGGCGTTGATGACGGTGCCGAGCATGCCGATGTTGTCGGCCTCGACCCGGTCGATGCCCCAGTCCTCGGCCCGGTTGCCACGGAAGACGTTGCCCCCGCCCACAACCACCGCGACCTGAACGCCGGTGGCGCGCAACGCGATCACCTCGTTGGCCAGGTGCGTGAGCCTCTCGCTGCTGAACCCGAACGCGTCACCCCCGGCAATCGCCTGGCCGGACAACTTCACGACAAGCCGTCGATACATGCTGCTCCGTTCGTTCGGAAGGCGCCGCTGATCCCTGGCCATTCTGCCCTGGACGGCGCGGGGTGGGCGCGCGAAGCTGGGCCCGTGACCGAGTTCAAGCAGGAGAACCTGGCCGGGGCGCGGTTCGAGGAGCTGTCGCTGCGGGCCGCGGTGTTTCACGACGTCGACCTGGCCGGGGCGCGGTTCGACAATGTGAACCTCAGCGGCGCGACGATCCGCGGCGCGCGGCTGGTCGACGTGTCACTCGATGGTGACATCCGCGGCCTGCGGGTCTGGGGTGTCGACGTCGTACCGCTGATCGATGCCGAGCTCAACCGTCGTCAGCCTGGTCGGGAGAAGATGCGCCCGGCCGATGCCGACGGGTATCGCGAGGCGTGGGAACTGCTCGAGCGGCTCTGGCCCGAGACGATCGCCCGGGCCCGGGCGCTGCCGCCGGAGCTGCTGCACGAGTCGGTGGACGGTGAATGGTCCTTCATCGAGACGCTGCGTCACCTCGTCTTCGCGACGGACGCGTGGGTACTGCGGACCGTCCTCGGCGAGCCGTCCCCGTGGGACCCGCTCGACCTGCCCCACGACGAGATGCACGATACGCCGCCCGTCCCGCGCGACCGGACCGTCCGGCCGTCGCTCGACGAAGTCCTCGCCCTGCGCGCTGACCGGATGGGCAGGGTACGCGCGATCATCGCCGAACTCACCGACGAGCGGCTGGCCGAGCGGACGACGCCGGTGCCCGAACCCGGCTACCCGGCGTCCGACAGCTACCTGGTCGACGAATGCCTCAGCTGCATCCTCGGCGAGGAGTGGGAGCACCGCCAGTACGCCGAACGCGACCTCGCCGTACTGGAGAGGGCGTGATCGAAAACTGTCCGGGTGATGGCTTAGCGTTCGATGAACCGTGACCGAGGGGGTTGGCGATGGACATGTTGACGGTGCAGGCGATCCAGGATGCCGGGCTGGCGGATTGGCGGAAGCTGGCTCAACGGCTGCACGCACGGTTCCTGGTCACGTCGTTCGCCGACGGGCTCAAGTTCCTGACCGCGATCGGCGAGACCTGCGCAGCGGCTGGGACCCAGCCGGACGTTCGGGTCGGTGCGACCTTCGTGGATGTGGCACTCGCGAGTCCCGATGCGGTGTACCGCGATCCGGACGGTGTCGAGTACGTGTTTCCGTCGGTGACTCAGCGAGATGTCGAGCTCGCGCGCCGGATCAGTGCGATTGCCGGGTCGCACGAGGTGCAGGCTGATCCTGCCGGAGTGGTGCAGCTGGAGATCGCGATCGACACCGCGGATCCCGAGAAGATCGGTCCGTTCTGGGCGGCGGTGCTCACCGGCAGCACGGACGCGATGCACGGTGTCGACGTCGGTGATCCGACCGACCGGGTCCCGAACCTGTGGTTCCAGCGCACCGATCCACACGAGACTCCCCGCCAACGCTTCCACCTCGACCTGTGGCTACCGCCCGAGGTCGCTCGCACCCGCATCGAGGCAGCGCTGGCTGCCGGCGGCACCATCACCCACGACGCCGAGGCACCGGCGTTCACCGTCCTGGCCGACCCAGACGGCAACAAGGTCTGCATCTGTACGACGGAAAGCCGCTGACAGGTCAGCCTGCGCCGCCGTCGGGGAGTGGCTGGGACGGGTCAGAGGTCGTAGCCGCCGGAGGCTTCGATGGTTTGGGCGGTGATCCAGGCGCTCTCGGGGGAGAGCAGGAAGGCGATCACCTTGGCGAGATCGTCGGGCTCGCCGATGCGGCCGAGGGCAGTGCGGTCGGCGATCGGTGGGATCAGGTCGGGGAAGCGGGAGAACGCGTCGTCGCCGAGCCGGGTCCGGGTCACCCCCGGAGCGACGGCGTTGACCCGGATGCGGCGTGCGCTGAGTTCCTTAGCGAGGTAGCGCGTGAGGACGACCTGCGCGCCCTTCATGCTCGCGTAGACCGAGTAGCCCGGCTCCGGCCGGGCGCTCGGCAGCGCAGAGGTGCTGGTCGTGTAGACGATCGACCCACCGTCCGCGATCAGCGGCAGCAGTGTCTGCGTGAGGAAGTACGGACCCTTGAGATGGACCTGGAGCATCTGGTCGAACAGTTCTTCGGTCGTCTCCTCGAACGGGACCGGCATCTGCCCGACGCCGGCGTTGTTGACCAGGTAGTCGAACGAGGTTCGGTCCCACCGCTCACGCAGCGCGTCCTCGACCGCGGTCCTGAAGCCGGCGAAGGCGTCACCGCTGCCGACATCGAGCGGCAGGGCGACCGCCGTACCGCCGTCCTTCTCGATCCGTTCGACCGTCTCCACGGCGCCGGACCGGTTGCCGCGGTAGGTCAGGATCACCCCGACCCCGCGCTGGGCGAGCTCGAAAGCCGCGCCCTGCCCGATGCCGGAACTCCCGCCAGTGATCACAGCGATGTGCATGATCGTGTCAATCTCCTAGGACGTCATGAACAGGTACCTCTCCAGTAGACGGTCCGGAACGGGCGAGTCGGTAGACAATTCCTCGCCGACACTTGCACAATCCTGCTCACTCCGCAGCGATGACCAGTCGGGTGATCAAGTCCTCGTCGAGGCTGAAGGTGAAGTCGAGGTCGACGCTGCCGCCCGGGAAGTTGCCCTCGAGGTGATGGGTCGCGACGTACGTCGTGGCGTCCACTTGGCGAGCGGCGACAAGCTCGCTGGTGTAGGTGTACTCGCTCGCCGCCCGGCCGAGCCAGGCGCGGATCTCGTCGCGACCGTGGTACGTCGTGCCGTCGTCGGTGACCACCGCGTCCGCGGCGTACCACTGCGTCGCCGCCTCGAGGTCGCGGGCAGTGTGAGCGGCCAGGTAGTTCGTGATCGTGGCTGGAAGGTTCATGCCGTCGACTGTGAGTGCTCCCGGCGGGCGAGGGTCAAGGAATTGACTCTCTCGCCGGGGGAGGGTGCACAGTGGCGGCGTGCATCCGGGGCTGACGATCGGTGAGTTCGCGCAGGTGACGCACTTGAGTGTGCGCACGCTGCGGCGGTACCACGAGAGTGGTCTGCTCGAACCCGCGTCGATCGATGCCTCCAGCGGCTACCGCTACTACACGACCGAGCAGATCCCGTCGGCCCAGGTCATCCATCGGTTGCGGGAGCTCGACGTACCGCTGGCCGAGGTCGGCAAGATCCTGGCGACCGACGATCCCCACGCTCGCGCCGAGTTGATCGCGGCGCATCTCGACCGTCTGCGGACTTCGCTCGACCGGACCCGAGCGGCGGTCACCTCGCTGCAGCGGCTGCTCCGGCCGGAGTCCGGCGATCTCGAGGTCGAGCTTCGGACCCAGCCGGCGCGAATGGTTGCCGCGATCACCGATGTCGTCGACCTGGACGACGTACTGCCTTGGTACGACGGAGCGATGGCCGAGCTCACCGCCGCCGTCCGCGGTCAGCTCGGACCCCCGGGTGGTCACTACGCCAACGAGCTGTTCTCGGCAGGCCGTGGCGCCGTACTCGTCTACGTCCCGGTCGCCGATCCGCCGTCGTACGGGCGAGTGCGTTCGGTCGAACTGCCCGCGGTGGAGCTCGCGGCCACCGTCCACCACGGTCCCCACGACGACATCGACGTCACCTACGGCCGCCTCGGGGCGTGGGTTGTCGACCACACCCTCGCGGTCGACGGACCCGTTCAGGAGACGTACGTGGTGGGTCCACGGGACGACCCGGATCCGGCGTCGTGGCGCACCGAGATCGCGTGGCCGGTGTTCCGCCTGACCGGCTAGTGCAGCCGCCGCCACTCCTGCGGGGTCATGCCGTGGGCGGCGCGGAAGCGGCGGGTGAAGTGACCGGCGTCGAGGAAACCCCACGCGGCCGCGATGCTCGCGATCGGGCGATGCCGGCTCGCGGGGTCGGTGAGTTGCCGGGTGGCATGCGCGAGGCGCTCGGCGATCAGCCACTGCTGGAGGCTCAGCTGATGGTCCGCGAACAGCTTGTAGAGGTAGCGGACCGAGATGTTGTGCTCTGCCGCGATGCGGGCCGCGGTGAACTCCGGGTCGGAGAGATGCCGTCGCATGTACCAGAGGATCCGGGTGAACAGTACGTCGGCCGGCGCCGGCGGATCGTGGTCCGCGACGGAGGTCAACAGCGCCCGGACGAGCTGGGTCGTCGCCGCACCAACCATCTCGGCCGACGTGGTTCCCTTGATCGACGCAAGGATCCCGGGCAGGACCGTGAGGTGATGGAGCACGAGCTCGTACAGCGGACTGGCGGGCAGCCGGTGCGCGGCCGCGCGGACTTCCTCGACACTCAACCCGAGGTCGCGGTAGTCGATCTGGAAGGCTTGAGACGCGCTGTGACCGCTCCATCCGAACTCGTACGGCGCGGTCAGATCAACCAGCATGAGTTCGCCGGCGCGGACGCGCTGATCGTGGCCGGCCTGGCTGAACAGTCCCTCGCCGATCACCTGGACCGCGAGTGCGAGCCGTTCCGGACCGCCGATGCGGACGTGCTTCGGCGTCCGGACGAGCCGGATGCCGGAGCCCTCGTTGCGAAACAGGTCCGGCGCACCGAGCAGCCAGAAGTCCATCCGTGCGTGGACGTTGCCGGACGCGTCCTCGTGCTCGACGCGTGACGGCACGCTCGCCGACATCATCGCGGCGTAGAACGCCTCCGCCCGATCCTGTCTCGGGAGCGCGGCGGTATCCAGCAGCACGGCCATCGCCTTCCCCCTCCACCCCTGAACCTGGTGGGCGAAGCTGTGCACACACAGCCCAGATCCGTGCACGGTCATCCTACGGAGCCCGGCGTACCCGCAGCTAGGTTGCAGGCGGGCAGTCCCGACGACGGAGGGGGTACGCGATCATGGCCGACACCATCGTTCTGGTCCACGGGTTCTGGGTCACACCGCGCAGCTGGGAGCACTGGATCACGCACTACGAGGCTCGTGGGTTCCGGGTGCTGGCGCCCGGGTATCCGGGCTTCGAGGTCGAGGTCGAGGCGCTGAACGCCGACCCGACGACGATCCTGAAACTGACTGTGCCGGCCATCATCGACCACCTGGAGTCGGTGATCCGCGAGCTGGACACGCCGCCGATCATCATCGGCCACTCGGCCGGTGGCGCGTTCACGCAGGTCCTGCTCGACCACGGGTTCGGCGCCGCCGGCGTCGCGATGTGCTCCGCACCGACCGAGGGCGTGCGCGTCGTGCCGCTCTCGCAGGTCAAATCGACGTTCCCGGTGCTGAAGAGCCCGGCGAACCGGCACAAGTCGATCCCGATGAACTTCGAACAGTGGAACTACGCCTTCACCAACACCTTCGCCGAGGACGAGGCGCGGCGGCTCTACGAGCGGTACGCGATCCCGGCCAACGGCGGGATCCTGTGGGGGAGCGTGCTGGCGAACTTCCAGCCCGGTCACCAGGACACCTGGGTCGACTACCACAACGACGCGCGGGCGCCGCTGCTGTTCGTCTCGGCGTCCGAGGACCACATCATGCCGCCCGAGGTGCAGCGCTCGAACGCCAAGCACTACAAGTCGAAGACGATCACCGAGACCCGCGAGTACGACGGCTACGCGCACCTCCTGATGGCCCAGGACGGCTGGGAGAAGATCGCGGACGACGTACTGGACTGGGCCCTGAAACACGCCTGACAGGTCGCTTGAGGAGCTTCAGCGGGTGGGGCGGGAGACGTAGGCCGTCTTCTCACCGGGGTCGAACCCGCACGCCTTGTAGAACTGGTGCGTCGCCGGGGTCCGCGAGCCGGTCATGAGCATGACCTTGTAACAACCCGCATCCCACGCCGCCTGCAGTGTGCGCGCCATGATCTCTTTCCCCAGCCCGGTCCCGCGCCTGTCTGCGTCGACCACCACGTTCTCGATCACGGCGTACGGCGCCGCGCCGCGGGTCAGATTCGGGATCAGATTGAAGTACGTCGTTGCCACGACGACCCGATCGACCTCCAGCACGAACAACCGCAATCCTGGTGTCCGCAGGATCTGGGTGAACACATCCGCTTCTCGGCCACCCAGCGAGTCCCGGGGATGTAGCTGCCGATACAGCTGCATCACGGCGTCGAAGTCCCCAGCGTCCGCCTCACGAAACATGGTGGGCAGCCTAGTAGAGGAGCTCCATGAGCGCGTGCGGGTGCTTGACCTCGGCGTCCGCCGGGCCCGCTGGAGGGTGGTCGGCGCGGCGGGTGGTGAACTTGGTCCTGGCCAGGGCGGTCAAGCGGAGAGGCTCGGAATGATCACGTGTGTTGTCGACTACACCATCGATGCGGCGAAGGTCGCCGAGTTCGAGCGGTTCGCACAGCGATGGATCGAGTTGGTGAATGAGCACGGTGGGACTCATCACGGCTACTTTCTCCCGTCGGAAGGTGCGAGCGACAAGGCGCTGGCCCTGTTCAGCTTCCCGAGCCTGGCGGCGTACGAGCAGTACCGCCAACTGTTCGGCGTACATCCCGACTTCGTCGCCGCCGACAAGATCCGCGACGACAGCGGCTGCGTCCTCCGCTACGAACGCACCTTCATGCGCCCTCTCCTCCCGAACTAGCCCTGCAGCGGGATCATTCGGCGTCGAGGAAGGTGGTGACGGTGTCTTGGACGAGGTTGGTTCGGGAGAGGCCGAAGAAGTGGGTGGTGCCGGGAAAGACGGCCAGTTGGTTGGTGGGGACGCCTGTGAAGTCGCCGTTGACGTCGCCGCCGCGGAGTTGGAGGAAGCGGACCGCGTGCTCGAGTTTGACCGCGTCGCAGTCGCCGACGGTGAAGAGCGTCGGCGCGGCGATGCCGCGGATCTCGTCGTCGGACCAGCCGTCGACGCCCCGGTCGTAGCCGCCGAGTTTGGTCAGCAATGCCTGCAGGTGCTCGAGATCCGGGTGCGGCGACTTCGCCAGGTACTCCGCCTCCATCGGCGTACCGGCGATCATCTCGACCTTCATCTCGCTGATGGCTTCGTCGTTCGCGCCACGTTCGCCGTCGCGGCTGAACGACACCGATGAGATCACGGCCTTCCGGACCAGCTCCGGGTGCTTGATCGTCAGATACAGCGCCACCGCACCACCGACGCTGAACCCGAACAGATCCACCGTCGGTACGTCGAGATGCCGCAGCAGCCCGACCACGTCGGAGGCGAGGTCGACCGTGCCGAGCGGCCGGTCGATGTCGTTGGTGTATCCGTGCCCCTGGAAGTCGGTCGCGATGACCTGCCGCTTCTCAGCCAGCGCCGGCAGCAACGCGCCGAACTGGAGATCGATGTTGAACAGCCCGCCGTGCAACAACAGCAGCGGTGTGCCACCGGACCCGTGGATCTCGTAGTACATCTGCAGCCCGTTGACCGCGGCGTACCCAGTCTGCTTGCTCACAGCACCCCCACGAGGAGACAGAAAGGATGTCCGGCCGGGTCGGCCAGGACATAAAGAGGCTCGGACCCTTCCCCGGTCCGGTCGTACAGCAGCTCGGCTCCGAGCTCCTCGGCCCGGCGCCGGTGCCGATGGAGGTCGTCCACCGTCGGTACGGCGTAGTCGATGTGCGACTGCATCGGTACGTCGGCCGACGGCCAGGTCGACCGTGGCAACGCGTCGACCTTCTGGATCGCGAGCTGACGGTTGCCCTCGTCATCGACGAGCACGAGCCAGCTGTCGTCATCCGCCGTACCGTCAGCCGGCGGCTCGTCACCCGGCCGGTAACGCAGACCCAGCAGCTCTCGGTAGAACTCAGCCAGCCCGCGACCATCCGTCGTGTCCAGGGCCGTATGCATTCGTCGCGGATACGTCGACATCCCACCACCCCGCTCCTCGGCGAGCCCCCATTCGACAACACCCCGATGCCCGAGGCAACCCTTCCGTCCCCGGGTCGGGTCAGGCTGAGACCGGGGTCCGGAAGGAGCGGCGGTAGGTGTCGGGTGGAACGCCGACGACGCGCTTGAACTGGCGGCGGAGGGTGGTGGCTGTGCCCATGCCGGTGGCGATGGCGACTGAGTGGACGCTCTGGTCGGTCGACTCGAGAAGCTCCTGGGCGCGGCGTACGCGCTGGGTCAGGAGCCACTGGAGCGGAGTCTGACCGGTTGTCGATCGGAAGAGCCGGGTGAGATGGCGTGGGCTGGTGTTCGCGCGGCGCGCGAGGTCGGTGACGGTCAGCGGCTGATCGAGCCGCTCCTGCGCCCAACCGAGGAGCTGGGACAGCATGTGGTCACCCGACACAGGCACGGGCGTCGCGACGAACTGTGCTTGCCCGCCGTCCCGATGCGGCGGTACGACGAGCCGCCGGGCGACGGCGTTCGCAACGGCCGCACCGTGGTCGAGGTGCACCAGATGCAGACAGAGATCCACCGCGGCGGCCTTGCCCGCGGCCGTCAGCACGCTGCCGTTGTCGGTGTAGAGAACATCCGGGTCAACATCCGCCAGCGGAAACCGCGCGCTCAGCTCCTTCGCATGCCCCCAGTGCGTCGTTGCCCGCCGACCATCCAGCAGCCCGGCCGCACCCAGTACGAACGCACCCGTGCACAACGACGCAACCCGAGCACCCGCCTCGTACGCTGCCCGGACCGCATCCACTAGCTCCGTCGGCGGCGGTACGTCGACATCCGCGCATGCCGGCACGATCACGGTGTCCGCGTCGACCAGCCGGTCCAGCCCGTGGTCCGGTGTGACCGTGAACGGACCGACCTGGATCGACTCGGGTCCGCAGAGCAGGACGTCGTACCACGGCTCACCCGGCGGTGGGTTGCCGAAGATCTCGTACGCGACCCCGAACTCGAAGTGCAGCAGCTCCCCGGCGGTCGCGAGGGCGACAGTGTGCATGTCCGAAAGTGTACGCATGGTGTCGTTCCGGACTCTCACGATTCCGCCTGCCGGACGGCGAGACTCGATGCCAGAGACAGTCTGATCGGAGGAACGATGGGTGCAGTCGTGGTCTACGGAGCGACCGGGCACACAGGTCGGTTCGTGGTCGAGGAACTGCTGCGCGGTGGGGTCGCGACGGTCGCGTCGGGCCGTGACGGCAGTGCGCTGGAGACGCTGGCGGCCAAGTGGGGAGACATCGAAGTACGCCCGGCCGCGGTCGACGACGCGCGTTCGTTGGACCGCGCGCTCGCCGGCGCGGACGTGGTCGTCAACTGCGCCGGCCCGTTCGCCTTCACGGGCGGTCCGCTGATCGAGGCGGCGGTCCGGGCAGGGATTCCGTACGTCGATGTGGCCGCCGAGATCGAGGCCAACGTGGCGACCTTCGCCAACCACAGGGGAGCCCGGAGCCTGGTCGTACCGGCGATGGCGTTCTACGGAGGCTTGGGTGATCTTCTGGTGACCGCGGCGCTGGGGGAGAGGACCGCCGCCGACGAGGTCCACGTCGCTTACGGCCTGAGCAGTTGGCATCCCACGCCAGGCACCCGCGCGGCCGGTCAGGTCTCCCATGATCGTCGTGGTGGCCGGCGGCTGCGGTTCACCAGAGGCGCGCTGCAGTATCACGACGACAAGCCTGTCGTGCAGGACTGGGACTTCCCGGAGCCACTCGGCCGGCGTCGCGTGATCGCGGAGTTCACCATGACGGACGTTGTGACAGTCCCGAGCCACCTGGACGTGCCCGAGGTCCGCACCTCCATGACTGTCGAGGCGGCTCAGGACCTGCTGGGAGAGGACACGCCGCCGCCAACGCCGGTGGACGCGCTCGGACGATCCGATCAGACCTTCGTCGTCGACACCGTGATCCGGACCGGCAACGAGGAACTGCGAGCCACGGCGAGTGGGCAGGACATCTACGCGATCACGGCTCCGCTCGCGGTCGGCGCAGTACGGCGGATCCTGGCCGGGGAGACGCGGACGTCGGGCTTGGCATCGGCTGGGGAAATGTTCGACGCCCGTGAGTTCCTCGACACGTTGTCGCCGTACCTGAAGGTCGAACTGCCGGGCTAGTCCGGACGCGGGACAATTGAGGGATCCCCCTGCAGCACGTCACCGCGAAGCACCGCACCTGATGACATGATCGGCCGATGCGACCTGTCCGCGAGGCCGAGTACGTCGAGCCCGCCGATCCGTTCTGCGGCCGCTGCACCGCGATGACCGAGTTCACCACCGCGCCGTCGACGTTCACTGCCTCGATGATCGGGACGTCTCTGCTCGGGTGGGGCAGCCGCTGCCAGGAGTGCGGATCCGACGGTCGCGTGCTGTGGTTCATCGTCGGGATCCCTTTGATCCCGCTCGGGCGGTACCGGGTGATCTCGTCCGGTGGTGGGCAGTACTACGGCCGCAAGCGGCTCGCGGGCCGGCGGATCGGTGCGCTGACCGCTGCGTTGCAGGCCGTTCCCGACGTACCAGCGGACGTGCTGGACGACGAGGCGTACCAGCAGGCCGATGAGCTGTGGTTGTCGGGCGAGCCACGAGACGCCCTCCGACTCCTCGAGGAGGCGCGCGCATCGCACGAGGCGTCCTCGGCGGCTGACGATCCAGCGGTGATCCATCTGCGCCTGCGGGTCGCCCAGGCGCTGCTGGCCACTCACCATCGACATGCTGCGTTGGCTCTGTTCGAACACGTTGCAGCCGGGGCCGCGCTCCGCCTCGGGCCGGAACACCCGGTGAGCCGGTGGGCGGCTGACGCTGCCGGCCGAGCGGCTGACTCTTGGACCAGTCCCAAGCGACTCGCCGGCCTGCTGGCCGTCGCGGCGGATCCGACCGCGGAGATCCCGACCGATCAGGATGTTCGAGGGGCGACGCACCAGATCCGGCTGCACGCGTCGGCCGCCCGCGCCCACCTCCGCATCGGCAAGGTCAAACAAGCCCTGTGGTACGTCGACAACGCGCTAGGCGCCGGCTACGAGTTGCACGGCCCGGACCACCCTGACACGGCCGTCCTCCGCCATACCTTGCACACGGTCGCCGAAGCCGCCAACCCGCAAGACAGGAAGCTCCAGGCCGAAATCCACGCCTGCCAGCAGACCTGGCAAGCCAGGTAGCCGATCAGATCCATCCCTCGAGAGCGGCCATGAATTCCGAGAAATGGCCGTACCAGATGGAATGTCCCGCGCCCGGCACCGACCGGACCTCGAAGCCCAGCGCCGCCAACTCAACTGCTCTCGCCTTCGACACGTACCTACTCGGCTCGGCACGCACGACCAGCGACGGGATCTCGGCGGTAGGCGGCTGCGACGCGCGGTGTGCCAACTCGAGCGCGACCGCTGTCGCGACATCGAACCGCTCGGCCGCCGAGGCTTCCACCTCACGATCCTTCTCCGACCACGCCGGCTTGCTGATCCGGAGCGCCTCAACCGTCCGCCCAGCCCGCGCGGTCAGAAACCCTGACGTTAGCTCATCCGCCGTGCGCCGAGCCTCGTCATCAGCTAGCGGAATGTCGACGTACACAGCCCTGGCCGGGCGCAGCACAGGCAACGCCTCCGCCAACACGACCCCACCCAACGAGTGACCGATCGCCAACTCAGGCTCACAACCCACCGTCTCCACCACCGACGCAGCAAACAGCCCCAGGTCCGCATCCGGCGCCGCGGGGGACCCGCCATGCCCCGGCAGGTCCACCGCAACCGCCCGATACCCGCGCTCCGCGAGCGCCGCCCCAACCCGCCAGAACTGCTCAGCAGCCCCCAACATCCCGTGCAACAACACAGCAACCCGCCGACCCTCACCCCACTCGACAGTCCTGAGCTGCATGGAGGCATGTCTAGCCCACGGACGACGTCAAGTGGTTGGGGGTTAGGTAAACGTCGGTGGGGCGTGGCAGGATTTTTGGGGTGACGGGTAAGGCGGACGAGGCGCAGCGGCTGCAGGATCTGGCACGCCTGAGGCGGGTCAAGGACCGGATCGATCGGGAGTACGCGCAACCGCTGGACGTCGACGCACTGGCTCGAGGTGCGCACATGTCGTCCGGTCACCTCAGCCGCGAGTTCAAGCGTGCTTACGGAGAGTCGCCGTACGGATACCTGATGACGCGGCGGATCGAGCGGGCGATGACGTTGCTGCGCCGCGGCGACCTGAGCGTCACCGACGTGTGCTTCGAGGTCGGCTGCCAGTCGCTGGGCACGTTCAGCACCCGGTTCACCGAGCTGGTCGGGATGCCGCCGAGCGTCTACCGGGAGCGCGCGGGGGACTCGACCCTGGGCATCCCGTCGTGCGTGGCCAAGCAGGTCACCAGACCGATCAGGAATCGAGAAGCACCGGCCGGCGATCAGCACGTAGCGTGACTCGCATGGACCTCAACATTCATGCGACGTTCCTTCCGCACAACGACCCGGACGCCTCCCTGGCCTTCTACCGCGACATCCTCGGCTTCGAGGTGCGCACCGACGTCGGGTACGGCGGCATGCGCTGGATCACCGTCGGGCCTCCCGACCAGCCCGGTACGTCGATCGTCCTGTCCCCGCCGGCCGCCGACCCCGGGATCACCGAGGACGAGCGCCGTACGATCGCCGAGATGATGGCCAAGGGCACCTACGCCACCATCGTGCTGGCCACCAAGGACATCGACGGCCTGTTCGACCGGCTGCAGGCCACCGAGGCCGAGGTGATCCAGGAGCCGACCGACCAGCCGTACGGCATCCGCGACTGTGCGTTCCGCGACCCGGCCGGCAACCACATCCGGATCAACCAGGTTTCCTGACCCCGACGACCGTGCCAGACGGAAGCCGCCACCGCGGCTCCGCCCGACAGATGGAGACACCATGAGCAAGGCCACGCGGTCGCGCACCGAGAACGCCGCCGACAGCCACGACCTGATCCGCGTCACCGGCGCGCGGGTGAACAACCTGAAGGACATCAGCGTCGAGATCCCGAAGCGGCGGCTGACCGTGTTCACCGGCGTGTCCGGGTCCGGCAAGAGCTCGCTGGTGTTCGGCACCATCGCCGCGGAGTCGCAGCGGCTGATCAACGAGACGTACAGCGCGTTCGTCCAGGGCTTCATGCCGACGCTGGCGCGCCCGGACGTCGACGTACTGGACGGCCTGACGACGGCGATCATCGTCGACCAGGAGCGGATGGGGTCGAACCCGCGCTCCACGGTCGGTACGGCGACCGACGCGAACGCGATGCTGCGGATCCTGTACAGCCGGCTCGGGAAGCCACACGTCGGCGGCCCGCAGGCGTACTCCTTCAACGTCCCGAAGCGGATCGCGACCGGGGCGATGGTCGCCGAGAAGGGCGCGGGCGAGAAGACCGTCGTACGTAAAGCCGTGTACGCCGGCGGCATGTGCCCGCGTTGTGAGGGCATGGGCTCGGTCACCGACTTCGACCTCACCGCGCTGTACGACGACAGCAAGTCGCTGAACGAGGGTGCGCTGACTATCCCCGGATACAGCATGGAGGGCTGGTACGGCCGCATCTTCCGCGGCTCCGGCTACTTCAACCCGGACAAGCCGATCAAGAAGTACACCAAGAAGGAACTGCACGACCTGCTCTACCGGGAGCCGACCAAGATCAAGGTCGAGGGCATCAACCTCACCTACAGCGGGCTGATCCCTGCGATCCAGAGGTCGTTCCTGTCCAAGGACGTGGACGCGATGCAGCCGCACGTCCGCGCGTTCGTGGAGCGGGCGGTCACGTTCACCACCTGCCCGGACTGCGACGGCACCCGGCTCAACCCGGAGGCGCGGGCGTCCAAGGTCAACGGCAAGAACATCGCCGACCTGTGCTCGATGCAGATCAGCGATCTTGCCGCCTGGGTGCGTGAGCTCAAGGAGCCGTCGGTCGGTCCGCTGCTGGACGCGCTGGGGGAGACGCTCGACTCGTTCGTGGACATCGGGCTCGGCTACCTCTCGCTCGAGCGGCCGGCCGGGACGCTGTCGGGTGGCGAGGCGCAGCGCACCAAGATGATCCGTCACCTGGGCTCGTCGCTGACCGATGTGACGTACGTCTTCGACGAGCCGACCATCGGCCTGCACCCGCACGATATCCAGCGGATGAACGAGTTGCTCCTGCAACTGCGGGACAAGGGCAACACGGTCCTGGTCGTGGAGCACAAGCCTGAGACGATCGTGATCGGCGACCACGTCGTCGACCTCGGCCCGGGCGCCGGATCCGGCGGGGGCGAGGTGGTGTTCCAGGGGTCCGTCGACAAACTGCGGACCAGCAAGACGCTGACCGGGCGTCATTTCGACGACCGGGCTTCGGTGAAGGAGTCGGTGCGGGAGCCGTCGGGCGCGCTGGAGATCCGCGGTGCCGACCTTCACAATCTGCAGAACGTCGATGTGGACATCCCGCTCGGCGTCCTCACGGTTCTGACCGGTGTGGCCGGCTCGGGCAAGAGTTCGCTCATCAACGGGTCGGTGGCTGACCTGGAGGGCGTCATCAGTGTCGACCAGGGCGCGATCCGCGGGTCGCGCCGGAGCAACCCGGCGACGTACACGGGTCTGCTCGACCCGATCCGGAAGGCGTTCGCGAAGGCCAACGGGGTGAAGCCGGCGCTCTTCAGTGCGAACTCCGAGGGTGCGTGCCCAGCCTGTAACGGGGCCGGCGTCATCTACACGGAGCTCGGCGTGATGGCGACGGTCGAGTCGCCCTGTGAGGAGTGCGAGGGCAAGCGGTTCCAAGCGTCCGTGCTGGAGTACAAGTTCGGCGGCAAGGACATCACCGAGGTGCTCGCGATGCCGGTGTCCGAAGCGGTCGAGTTCTTCGGCTCCGGACAGGCCAGTACGCCGGCCGCGCACAGGATCCTGGATCGGCTCGCGGACGTCGGACTCGGGTACCTGACCATCGGTCAGCCGTTGACGACGCTGTCCGGCGGTGAGCGGCAGCGGCTCAAGCTGGCGACGCACATGGGCGACAAGGGCGGCATCTACGTCCTCGACGAGCCGACCACCGGCCTCCACCTCGCCGACGTCGAGCAACTGCTCGGCCTGCTCGACCGCCTCGTCGACTCGGGCAAGTCGGTCATCGTGATCGAGCACCACCAGGCCGTGATGGCCCATGCCGACTGGATCATCGACCTCGGCCCGGGTGCCGGCCACGACGGCGGCCAAATCGTCTTCGAAGGCACCCCGTCCACCCTGATCGCCAACCCAACAACCCTCACCGGCAAACACCTGGCCGACTACGTAGCCTGAGCAGCGGCCCCCGGCCCGGCGGCGCTGGGGCCGGGGGCTGATATTTGGTCGTGGTTTGTGGGCTGGTTCGATGATGATGTGGCGATGACGGGAACGTATCTGCGCGTGCAGGCTCGGTATCGGGGGCGGCTCGGCGTGGAGGTGGGTCTGTTCGTGGCGGTGGATCACCTGCGGCGGGCTGGGCGGTTGACGGCTGAGCAGGTGGCGCTTTATCTCGACATCGACGACTGGTTTCTCGAGTACCTTCCCGAGCCCGGCTTCTATGCCGACGGGAATACCGCCGGCGCGGTGACGTGGTTCAAGACCCCGCTGCCCACAGAGATGCAGACGCGAGTGGACCGGTTGTGTGCGGTCCTCGCCGCCCACGACGTCCCGTTCGATGTCGTGTACTCCGACCGCCCCGGCGAGGTGATCTACGAGGACGCGTACCAGATCGGCGTCATCCCGGCCGAGCGCGGTGAACCGACGCCGCTGCCGGAAGGCCTGGTGCTGGCGCCGACCAGCGCGGGATCCAAGCGTGGGGTCGCCGCATCGCCGATCCGGCATGTGCTGTTCGACGCGGACGGCGTACTGCAGGACCTCCCCGGCGGGTGGTACGCCGCGATGGAGCCATACCTCGGTGAGCGGACGCGAGAGTTCCTGCATCGGACCTGGAAGGACGAGTTGCCGATGCTGGCGGGCCGGGGGGACTACATGCCGTTGCTGGCGGCAACACTCGCGGAGTACGGCGTCGAGACACCAGTCGACGTCGTCTACCAGGATGTGTGGCACCGCATCGACCGCATCGAAGAGTCTTTCGCGATCGTGGAGCAACTCCGGCGCCACGGGTATGGCGTACACCTGGGCACGAATCAGGAGAAGTATCGCGGCGGACACATGCGTACGACGCTCGGGTACGACGACATCTTCGACGTCAGCTGCTACTCCTACGACCTCGGCGCCGCCAAGCCCGACCCCGCCTTCTTCACCGAGGCCGCGCGCCGGATCGATGCCGACCCGTCCACCATCCTGTTCATCGACGACAACCCCGACAACGTGGCGTCTGCGCGATCCGTCGGCTTCCCCGCCGAGCTGTGGGACTTCACCCAGGGACACGCCACCCTCATCACCCGCCTCGCCAACCATGGCATCGAGGTCACCCCGGCGTACCAACGCTGACTCTTGCTGGATGAAAGGATTCGCGTCATGCCCACCGCGCTCGTCGAGGTTCGCCGCCGGTACTCCGAGGCCGAGGAGGTCGCCATCATGGACGCGGTCCACGGCGCGCTGGTGGCGGCATTCCGCATCCCTCCGGAGGACAAGAACGTCCGTCTGATCGCGCACGAGCCGCACCGATTCGCCTGCTCACCGAACCGGACCCAACCCGAATTCTTCACCCTGGTCACGATCGACTGCTTCGCCGGCCGCTCGGTCCAAGCCAAGCGCAACCTGTACGCCGAGATCGTCAACCGCCTCGCCCCATTCGGCATCCCTCAAGACCACGTCCTGATCACCCTCAGGGAAAGCGGAGCCGAGAACTGGGGCATCCGCGGCGGCCAAGCAGCCTCCGACGTCGACCTCGGCTTCGACGTGCATGTCTGACACCCCGGTGCGGACCCTCGCCCAGGTACAGCACGGCATAGATAGGGGCTGGCACACCGGAGCCCAGGTGTACGCCTCCGTGCACGGGCAGACGCGTGTCGACCTGGCCGTCGGCGAAGCGCGCCCCGGCGTACCGATGACGACCTCGACCATCGTCGAGTGGGCCTCCGCTACCAAACCGATCCCATCGGTTGCGATCGGACTCCTGTGGCAGCGGGGCTTGCTCGACCTGGATGATCCGGTCTGTCTCCATATCCCCGAGTTCGCCGCGGCCGGCAAGGAGACCGTCACGATCCGGCACCTGCTGACCCACACAGCAGGTCTGACCAGAACCATCACCGGCATCGCGCCGCCGGAGGAAATGGTCGCCGACATCTGCGCGGCGCCGTTGGCGGACGGCTGGATCCCGGGCACGCGCAATGCCTACAACTCGGTCGCGCTGTGGATCGTCGCTGAGGTGGTGTCGAGAATCAGCGGCCGGCCGTTCTCGGAGTTCATCCGCAGCGAGATCTTTCAGCCGGCCGGCATGCACGACTGCTGGATCGGAATGTCAGCCGATGCGTACCAGGTTCACCGAGAGCGGATTGCCGTCATCCCGGGTTTTGGTCCGTCCGGCACAGAAGCCTGGGTCACCTGGGGCCGCCCGACCGGCGGAGGACACGGCCCGATCGCCCAACTCGGCCACTTCTACGAGGCCCTTCTCGACGAGCGCCTGCTGTCTGCGCGAACGCTCGAGGCGATGACGGCCCGCCAGGTGCGCGACGGGTGGGATGAGTACCTGCAGGAGACGGTTGACCGCGGACTGGGGTTCATGCTCGGTTCGTCCAACCCGGCCCACGGCTACGGGACTCGTGCGTCAGGTCGCAGCTTCGGCCACGGCGGGCGAACCTGGAGTCTCGGCTTCGCGGACCCGTCCGAGCACGTGGTGGTTGCCGTCTACTGGAACGGGATGGCCGACGCGGACACGCAAGCTCGGCGCCTGCCGGATCTGCTCGATGCTTTGTACGACGACCTGGTTCTGACGGAAAGGATCGACCATGACGCTCACGTCGCGCGTTGAGTTCACTGCTCGTGAAGGGCGGCGGGACGAGTTCGTTCAGGCCGCCAAGGCGTTGGCTGCGGCGACTCGGGACGAGCCTGGGACGCTCAGGTACGACTGGTATCAGGACGCCGACCCGGACAGCTTCGTTGTGATCGAGGAGTACGTCGACAGCGCCGCAGCGTTCGCACACAACGAGCACTGCGACGACCTTCTGAAGCGGGCCTTCGAGCTCGGCGAGTTGACGGCGATGCAGTTGCACGGCGACATCTCACCGGAGCTCCAGGCGTTCGCCGACAACATGCCAGGCACCAAGACCTTTCCGCCGTTGGCCTGATGGCGACGGCCCGGTACGACGGTGTGGCCGACTGGTACGACGCGCAACTGGACACGGCTCCGCATCGGCACGACGTACTGCGAGCCAACCTGCCGACTGGTCAAGGTCTCTGCCTCGATATCGGCTCCGGGACAGGTCGGGATCTGGCCGTGATCACGGAGTCCGGCTGGACGCCTGTCGGTGTTGAGCTCTCCACCGATCAGCTGCGACTGGCCCGCCGGCGGTCGAATCGCTTGGTCCAGGGCGATGTCGAACGGCTTCCGATCAGGTCGTCCGTCGTACCGATGGCCGTCAGTTCCTGGACCTCGACCGATGTCGAACACTTCGACAAGATGCTGTCCGAGGTTGCGCGCGTCCTGATGCCCGGAGGCCGATTCCTCTTCTACGGCGTACATCCGTGCTTCAACGGCCCGCATGTGGAGGCGTGTCCGGACGGCAGCCGACTCGTGCACACCATCTACCGCGAGGCTCGACGGCATCTGTCGGCTCCATGGTGGGGGACCGACGGCATCAGGACCAAGGTGGGTGGCATGCGACACCTGTCACTCGCCGATTTCCTCAACGCCTTCATCGCTGCCGGACTGCGGATCGATCACGTGTCCGAGCCCGACGAGGAGCCCGTCCCGTGGGGCATCGTGGTGGCTGCCAGTTCGGAGAGACGGCGTTCCAGGAAGCGGCGTTCGGGGCCGTCTTCGGTGAGTTCTCTGGCGCGTCGGTAGGTGTCGCGCGCCTCGTCGATCCGGCCGAGGCGGCGTAGCAGTTCGGCCCTGGTCGAGTGCAGGTAGCGGAAGTCGTGCAGACCGAGACAGTCGACGATGCGCAGGCCGGCCTCGGCGCCTTCGGTTTCGGCGATCGCGATGGCGCGGTTCAGCTCGACGACAGGGGAGCCGGTCAGGTGGTACAGCTCGCCGTACAGCGCCGCTAGTTGTGCCCAGTCGTTCGGCGTTTCGGCATGCAATGAGCCGATGGCGGCCTGGAGTACGTACGACCCGTGGCCGCCGAGAGCGATCGCGGTGTCGAGCTCGGCGCGTCCTGCCGCGATCTGCGCGGTGTTCCAGCGGGATCGGTCCTGATCGGCGAGCAGCACCAACTCGCCGCCGCTGAATCGCGCCTCCCGGCGGGAGTCGTTCAGGAGCATCATCGCCAGCAATCCGTGGACTTCGGGCTCGTCCGGAAGTACTTCGGTGAGCGCCCGGCCCAGCCAGATCGCCTCGGGCGCGAGGTCGTCGCGGCCGCCGTACCCCTCGTTGAAGATCAGGTACACGACAGCCAGTACGGCGTCCAGCCGCTCGGGCAGCAGATGAAGTGGAGGCACGCGAAACGGGATCCGCGCCGCTTTGATCTTGCGTTTGGCCCGCACCAGCCGCTGCGCCATCGTGCGCTCCGGCACCAGGAAGGCGCGAGCGATCTCGTCGGTGGTCAACCCACCGAGCGTGCGCAGGGTGAGCGCCACCTGCGCCTCGATCGCGAGCGCCGGGTGACAGCAGGTGAAGAAGAGCTCCAGCCGCTCGTCGGGGAACGTCGTGGTGTCCATCGGCACCTCACCAGGATCGGGCGTGACGAGCAGACCGAGCTTCGCGGCAAGGGCCTGGTCGCGGCGGATGCGATCGGTGGCTCGGTTGCGAGACGTCGTCATCAGCCAGGCGCGCGGGTTGCTGGGGATGCCGTCGCGTGGCCAGCGGGCGGCGGCGATGGCGAACGCCTCGGCCGCCGCCTCCTCGGCAAGGTCGAAGTCGCCGACGATGCCGATCAGAGTCGCCAGCACGCGACCCCACTCCTCGCGGAAGACCTGCTCCAGCGTGGCTACCAATACACCTCCGAAGGGCGGATCTCCACCGCGCCACCGTAGCGTGCCGCCGGGACACGGGCGGCCACCTCGATCGCCGCGTCCAGGTTGTCGGCCTCCAGGATGAACCAGCTTCCGACCGACTCCTTCATCCCGACGAACGGCCCGTCGGTGGTCAGGGTCTTGCCGGCCTCGACCCGCACGGTCGTCGCGTTCTCGGGTCGACCCATCGGCAGTCCGGGCGTGACGCCCGGCGTCTCATTGATCCCTTGGTAGTCGGCGTAGACCTGCTTCTGCTCGTCCTCGGACAGCGCGGCCTGCTGCTCGAGCGCGCCACCTTGGTAGATCAACATGATGTACTTCATTGCCTGGCTCCTCCGATGACCGGACTCGTCCTACCGAATCGTCGCAGTAAGACGAACAGCGATCCCGGAAACCGACACCTCAACACAAGAATCTTGCCTGGCCACCGTACGGAGGTGCGTGCCGACCATGATCCTCCCGAAGGTCCGAGACCCGCGCCTCGTGACGATCCGGCGCGGTGGGATGCTCACCGATTCGGATCACCACCTGCTGGCTCTCTGGGCGGCCACGTGCGCGGAGCATGTGCTGCCCTTGTTCGAGTCGGTTCGGCCGGATGATCCCCGGCCGCGTCAGGCGATCGAGCACGCCCGTGCCTGGGTGCGTGGCGAGGTCAAGATGATGGAGGCTCGCGCAGCGGGCGGCCACGCGATGGGCGCGGCCAGAGACCTGAGTGGAGCAGCACGGCACGCCGCATACGCAGCCGGCCAAGCTGGAGCGGTCGCTCACGTCGCCGAGCACGACCTGGGTGCGGCCGCGTACGCCATCAAGGCCGCAGTTGCTGCCGCGCCAATGGAAGAGGCCGAGGCGGTACGCCGGGCCGAGTGCGAGTGGCAGCGCGCCCAACTCCCGAAGGCGATCCGCGCCCTCGTCCTCGACGACCAGCACCAACGAAACGACATCTGCTGGTCGGTCTTCGACTGCTGAGCGCGGCGGTGCCGGAGCGGGGGAGAGGTGGTCGATAGGGTCGGGCTGGTGACCCTTTCATCGAGTGTTCAGCCGGCGGATCTCGAGGTCGTGCGCGCGTCGTACGACCGAGTGGCCGACAACTATGTCGACCTGCTCGAAACCACGGGGATGGGGGATATTCGGACCCAGCCGTGGCTGCAGGCAGCCGTCGACGCGTTCGCCGGCTCGGTCCGCGGTCTTGGCCCGGTGCTCGATGTCGGCTGCGGTCCGGGGACGGTCACTGCGTACCTGCAGGAGCGGGGGATCGAGGTCTCGGGTGTCGACCTGTCGCCCCGGATGATCGAGCACGCGAAGCGCCTTCACCCCGAGTGCAGCTTCGCCGTTGCCTCGTCCACCGAACTCGACCTCGAGCCGAGCTCGTTCGGGGGCATTCTCGGCTGGTGGTCGCTGTTCAATCTGCCACGCGAGATCCTGCCGAACGTCCTCGTCGCCTTCCATGACGCACTCGTGCCCGGCGGGCACTTCATGATCGCGACGCACGGAGGCGATGACGACGCCGTTCGGACCGAGGCGTACGGCGGTGTCGCGGTGACGTGGACGACGTACCAATGGCGACCCGAGCAGCTGACCGTCCTTCTCGAGGACGCCGCGCTACACGTAGTGGCGGATCTGCGGATCCCGGCCGACGGCCAGTACGGTCCCCTCGTCATGCTCCAAGCCCGCCGCGACACCTGACCTGACCGGCTTCGACGTCAGCGCTGTGACGCCGTCGGTCAGTCGCTGACCCAGTCCATGTGGTCGATCCAGCGATCAAGCAGTGCCCTGTCGCCGTGCAGTTCCAGGCTGGGTGCCGCGTCCAGCCGGCGGCGCCTGCTGAGCACGAGCAGCAGGTCCGCGGCCGGGCCACGCAGCGTGACGTCGGCCTCGGTATGGGTGTGTTCCAACACCACCCGGTCCGCCTCCCGGCGGGCCAACCACTCCCCGGGCGCGTCGGTGGCATGGAAGTGCAGGCTCTGGCCATCGCCGCGCATTGCAGTGGCGAAATCCGGCCTGTTCTCCCAGTAGCCACGCGACGTCATCGTGTCCAACCAATCCTCCAACGCCGCCACCGCAGACTCCGGCACCAACTCATACCGCCGGCCGAGCGCCGCCGCCGCATCCGCACGATGCACACACGCCTCCCCGAACAACCGCCGCGACCAAAACGCCACCCCCGCCGCGGCACCGGACGGATCCCACACCGGCGCGTCCACACCCACCGCCGCCACCGCCCGCCGCGCCGCGGCCGCACCCTCGACCATCCACGCACCCCACTGCGCGGAATCGGCCGGCGCCGGAACATAAGCCGCGAACGCCCTACTCGGCTCGGCCAACTGCTCACCCACCAGCATGGCCACCATCCGATGCGTCGCACCGACATGATCGACCAGATCGGCCAGCGTCCACTTCGGACACGTCGGCACCGGAATCGCCGCATCCCGGCCGTCCACCCATTCGGCGAACGTAGCCGTCTGCTCGACAACCGACCTCAAGTACGCCGACGCGTCCATCGCTGCCCCTCCAAGCGCTCCGTGGATAACTGTCTGGTGCAGCCGGGCCCCGGGCCGTCGGCCGATACGAGAGCGTACGTGATCAACGTTCCCCTCAGACCTCAGCAGGCCGGTAGCGCAGCCAGACAACTCCGGATCGGTAGGTCGTGGTCGTGACCAACTGCAGGCGGATCGGGCCGACTCCGTCGAGGATCCGCGGCCCGGCCGGCCAGAGATGCGGATTCACCCAGAACCAGAACTCGTCGACCAGACCCTGCTGAGCGAGGGTGTCCGCCAGTTCCCCGCAGCCGGAGACGATCAGGTTGCCTGTGTGCTTCTTCTTGAGGGCGGGGACGGCCTGGGCGACCTCGCCCTCGATGAGGGTGGCGTTCCACTCCAGCGGTCCGGTGAGTGTTCGCGAGGCGACGTACTTCGGCATGCCGTTGACCCGCTCTGCGTAGTGGCCCATCGCCGGGTCCTCGCCGAGGTGTGGCCAGACGGCGGCCAGTCCCTCGTAGGTCTTGCGGCCGAGGAGTAGCGCGTCGGCCAGGATCAGCTGCTCGAGGCCGGCGTCGCCGCTGTCGGCGTCGAGCTCCAGCCATTCCTCGGGCGTGGGCGCCTCGAAGGCGCCGTTGACGGTGACTTGATTGTGGATGATGACCTTTCCCATGCCAGCGAGGCTAGGAGCCGGCCCACCCCCTCCGCATCGGTCGAACGACTGGCGCTGAGCAGGACGCGATAGCTACCCGCCGAGAGCTCAGGCAGGGCTGAAACCTAGTCGTATCTCCGGCCGCGGGCCGGATAGCGTCCGTCCCGTGACGCGGGATGAGGCACGGAGCATGGTGGCGGAGCTGGCTGCTGGGCGGACGCGATGGTTGGCGGAGACTGTGTCGGCGCTGCAGGCCGAGGGCGTTTGGCTGGTTGGTTCACTCGGGTCCGGAAGGGGCGATGAGTGGAGTGATGTGGACGTCATCGTTGTCGGCGGAGAGTGCATGCTCGACGAAACCCTGCTGACCCTCGAGCTGCCGGACAACGGACCGGCGGGCGGTGGGTACGTCGGAGCCATGTACGACGTTGGCCACCTCCCGCTGTGGGTTGACTGGTATCAGTGGCCGTCGGGTGCGCCGATACCCCGAGAATCTCGACTGCTGGCCGGTGCCGGAACTGCTGGGAGCCTCGATCTGTCGGAGACGCTCGACCTGGTGGGTCGAGGTGTGCCGGGGCCCGCACCGGACCCGGACGTGTTCGCCCTCGCCATGCTGCCTTTGGCGGCGAAGCACATCGCTCGAGGCGACCTGGCGAAGGCCGCTGCGATGGCGTCGATGCTGAATGCGCCCTCCGACGTCGGAGTCGGCGCCGGGCTGTCCGTCGTACTCTCGCGGGTTGAAGGACACGAGACGGCTTCTGCTGCGGTTCGTCGCTATCTGGAAGTTGTGAGGGCTGTTGCCGGACCAGGTCCTTGGCCGGCAGGGGAGTAGGTGAGTCGGGAGGGACTCGGAGCTAAATCGGTTGAGGGAGTGGCCGCGCTCAGGTGATGCTGGGCGGTCTGATCCAGCCATCGGAGGTTGCAGTGCGGCGACGAGATTACGAGGGCCCTGACGACCTCCGGTTGATGCAGGACCTGGTCCAGCGGACGTGGAGTCCGCGGTCGCGGCTCCACATCGGCGACGTCGCCTGGGAGCGTAGCGTGAACTTCCACCGGCACGGGGGGACATGGCGTACTGCGCTCTGGGAGGACAACGGCCAGGTGGTCGCGTGGGGATGGGCGGAGCTCCCCGATCACCTCTCGCTGGTGGTCGATCCGGTCCGGCCGGAGGTAGCTGCCGAGGTCATCGCCTGGTTCCGGTCGCTCGCCCCCTCGGGAGCCTGCAGCATCCTCGAGAATGAGACGCACCTCGTCGCCGCGTTGGAGGCTGCCGGCTTCCACCCGGACGAAGAAGCCCCGTTCTTCACTCATCACCGCATTTCGCTGAGCGACCTCCGTAGTCCGGTCGTGCCGGACGGGTTGACGCTCCGGCACGTGCGACCCGACGAGGTGGAGAAGCGCGGAGCGGGGCATCGCACCGCCTGGTCCGACTGGGGTCCGTCGAAGGTGACCGACGAGGATTTCGCCGCGGTGATGACCACTTGGCCCTACCGACCCGAGCTCGACTGGGTCGTCGAAGCCCCGAACGGCGACTTCGTGGCCACTGCGCTGATCTGGTACGACGAGGTGCACGGCATCGGTCTCGTGGAGCCGGTCGGCTGCGCTCCGGAGTACAGGCGTCGAGGGTTGGGGCAGGCGGTCAATCTTGCCGCGCTCCACGCCTTGCGCGAGGCAGGTGCCACCGACGCGATGGTCTGTCCGCGCGGTGACGACGGATACCCGCAGGCACGGGCGCTCTACCAGTCCATCGGCTTCGAACCAGGCGCCAGAACGCAGCTCTACGTTGCCTGAGGCAATAACTTCGTCGACCGCGTGGGGGAGCAGGGGCTTTGACTTTTCGAGAACGGTCATCCAGCGGGAAGCCGTGCTGACATGCTGGCGAAGAGCTGCGAAGGTGAGATCCTGCGGTGGTGAGTTCGAAGTCGTCTCAGGTCAGCGGCGAGCGCCCGTTCTATGACCGTCACGCTGACGCCTACGACGCCCTCATCACCGATCCGGTGGAGCCGTGGGTCGAGGCGGTTGACCGCCGGCTCCGCGACGCGGGCTACGACTCCGCTCGCGTGTTGGACGCCGGGTGCGGCACGGGGCGCCACGCCCAGGCACTCGCGTCGTACGGTCACCGCGTCGCCCTGCTGGACGCCTCTGCGAAGCTGCTGGAGATCGCACGGCGCAGATGCCCGGGTGCCGACTTCTGGCAGACCGACATTTGCTCTCCTGGAATCGACGCGGTCTTCGACGCTGTCATGTGCCGTGGAGTGTTGAACGACCTGGTGCTCGACGACGAGCGCATGGCTGTCTTCGGTGCCTTCGCAGCGCTGTGCGATCGAGGCGGTCTGCTGCTCCTGGACGTCCGAGAGGCCACTGCCTCGGCACCGAGGTCAGACGGTCGGGTGCGACAGAGCACAGTATCGCTTGCCGACGGAACGAGACTGGTCTTCACGAGTCGGCCGAGCTGGACGCACCGACGCATCGTTGTCGAGGAGAGGTACGAACTGACGGGCCTAGACGGGCAGTCGGTCTCGCACGAGTACTTGTTCGAGATGCGCCCCTGGGAGCGGGAAGAACTCTCGGATCACCTCACCGCAAGCGGGTTCATCAACATCGAGTTGCATCCAGGAGTGGGCCGGCGGACTGCCGACCGCCTCTTCGTTGTCGCCGAACGCAGGTGATCAGCGAGCACGATGATCTGCGGGGGAGGAGCGGCCTTCCCGGTTTCAAGCGGACGGACGCACGGTCGGAGTCGACACACGGGTTCGGCTGCTCGAGTACTCAGAGAAGATCTCGTCGAGGACGCGCTTCGCGCTCGCACACACCGCCGCATCCTCGGGATCTTCGTAGGTATGCCAGTAGGTGGCGATCGCTTTCCACAGGGCCCAGCCGCGCCCACGCGCCCAGGTCACCGCGTCCACCGACAGCCGATCCCGGAACGCCTCGCGGCCATCGGGGGTCAGCAACGTCCAGGCGATCGCGAGATCGCAGGCCGGGTCGCCGACGCCGCATGTCCCGAAGTCGATGACGGCTGCCAACTGCCCGTTGTCCAGCAGAAGATTTCCCTCTGCGACGTCTCCGTGGAACCAGCGGTCCGCACCGTCCCAGCGTGCGTCGAGCGCGTTTGCCCAGATCTCTCGGGCCAACTCGACATCGATGTGGCCGTCCATTTCCCCGAGCGCGCTCTGGGTGTTCTTGTCATAGGTGCGCAGTGTGCCGCCCCGGAACCAGTTGTGAATCCCCGGCTGGGGACCGTCAGTGGCGTCGATGCTCTGCAAAGCGTCCAGGAAGCCGGCCAGGTCAAGGGCGAACCGAACAGGATCGGCGATGCGGTCCGCGGTGGCAGTCACGCCGTCGAGCCACTGGTAGATCGACCACGAATGCGGGTACTCCGCGCTCGGCTTGCCCTTCGCCAGTGGGACGGGGATCGGCAGCGGGAGTTGGGGAGCGAGAGCCGGAAGCCACCGGTGCTCCTTCTCGACCGCCTGGGCGTACTCGGACGCGCTGGGGATACGCACCACCATGTCGGTACCGAGATGGAACGTCCGGTTATCCCAGCCGCCGTTGGCCACGGGGTGCACGGGAAGACCGGCCCACTGCGGGAACTGCTCTTCAACGAGACGGCGTACCTGCGCTGCCTCGACGTCGATGCGCTCCGGCACGGGACCGAGATCCGGCGTGTTACTCAAGGCAAACATCCTCGGGTCATGTAGGTGAGTACTCCGAAGGACAGATAACACGATGCACGGATCACACCGAGGTTCAACGGGCAGAAGTTGAGCGCCGATAAGCGACATTATGTCAACTAATAGGCTGCGTATTGCATCAGATGAATCACGGCGGCTACGGCTGATCCACTACCCCGCGGGCAACGACGAAGCCGCTGTTGACCTGCGGAAACGCTGCGGAAGCCGCACCTCGGGTACAGCCACCAAGTCGCGTTCCTCCATGCTGAGAAGGCCGCAGAACCCTGGGCGCGCTACGCGGGCCGCCGTGTCCGCTCGCCGTAATGCACGCAGCAGAACTCCTTCGTCCAAGGCGTTGCGTTGACCGCCTGAACCCGCACCGATGAGACGGAGCAAGCGTCGACGGAGCAAGCGTCCTGCGAGCAACCGCGCGGTCCGGCCAGGGGCTGAGAGCCCGGTGTCTATACCTTGCTCGCGACCACCATGTAGTTCTCGGCCTCAAGATCGAAGGTGCTCACTTCCGTCCGGAGTCCGACCCGGTGCAGCTCGACTTCGAGTTCCTCGTGCCGGTAGGGCCAGCAGGACAGCAGTTCTGAGCGGACAAGAACCGACCCAGTCGCATCAACTTGCGCGATCGCAATCTCGATGTGGTGCTCCTCCTCCCAATGCGGCGCAATCTCCCAGCGGTAGACCACGACGGCATTGCGCCCGTTCCGGCGGACGAGTCGGTCACTGATGTCGAGCCGGGAACCTCTGGCCCTCACGAGTTCCCAAGTGCGGGATGTGAGTACCAAGCGCCCGCCAGGGCGCAGAAGGCGTGACATCGACTCCAGAGCAGCACCCCTGCCTGTCGCGCCCGCGGCATGGTGAAGCGAGTTGCCAACGCAGAACACCATGTCGAACGTGTCGTCCTCGAAATGGTCGGGCAACTCTTCCCAGTTCGCCCGCACGGCCCGGACGGATGCCCCGAACTCCTCAGACAACTCTGCAGTCCGACGAACCATCGCTTCGCTGGCGTCAGTTGCGACAACCTGCATGCCACGACCGGCGAGGCCAACCGCCAACTGTCCGGTTCCGCACGAACAGTCGAGGACGTGAGCGTTCGACGGCAGGAGACTGAGGACGTCATCGAACGACGCAGCGAACTCGGCTGGAGGCAACTTTGCATCTGAGATGAGCCATTCGTACACCTCGGCAAGCACGTCATAATCCGTCACAACCATTACCTCCGTCACGCGGCATACTCACGGTGGGACGTCAGTCCATCAGCGGCGCAAGCCGGGCACCAATGGTTTTCGCAAGGACAACCCGTCCACGCGTACCGCGGATGGCGCGAGGGGATCCGCTCGGTCATTCGCCGTGTTCGGCGCTTCGGAACTATCAATGCGTCCGAACTTGATACGCAGCGTGTCCAGTACTTGCCTGATCGCCGCTACCCCAGCCTGTCCGGCGGGGCTCGCCACACCCGCACGATCGAGGTTCTCTGGCGGTTGAATCCTGCGCGAAACCACCATGACGACCGCCGTCGGCGAGCGCCGCAGCGACTGGGAAAACCGGCTGACTCTGTCCGCGCCGCGACCTAGGGTTTCGGATTGATGACCGACCTCCTCGCGCGGCTGCCGGATGCCCGCACGACTGCCCCATCGCCGCCCGCCGATCCGGCCCGGCGGATCGATTGGCGACGCCTTCGCGGGCCGGGCTCCGCGCTGGCGCTCGCGGCAGCCGCGGTCGCATCCCTGGGTTCCACGCTAGGCAGTGTCGTGGCCGGACTCCTGGCGGCACAGCCCAGCTGGCAGCTGGTCGGATTGCTGATGCTCTGTGTCGTCGGCGGGGCCGTGATCAACAGCTTCGGCAAGATCATTTGGGTCGGCGTCTCCGACAGGGTCGAGGGCCGGCTCCGCGACGACGTGCTCCAGGCCGCCATCCGACAGCCCCTGGCCGTCCTGAACGAACAAGCCGTCGGCGAGATCCTGGACCGGGTCGACGACGACTCCCACGAGGTCGGCACCCTGCTGCGTTCCCAGCTGTGGATGCTGGCGGGAATCCTCTGCGGGACGATCCCGATGTGGATCGTCGCCGGGGTGACCTGGTGGCCGGCCGTTGTGCTCTTCCCGGTGCTTGCCGTGATCACCTGGTTCGCCATCCGCAAGCTCCTGGCCGAGATCGCCAGCCGGAAGGTCATCGAGGAGATGGCCTGGACCGAACATACCGCCGCACTCGAGGAAGGCATCGCCGGCCGCGACGATCTCCGGACGAGTCTGGGCCAGGCGCACGTCCTGGTCCGGGTTGCCCGGCTCTCGGCCGTGGTGCACCAGAAGGTCAACTCGAGGATCACCGTGGACAGCCGGATCGCCCGTCGGGCCGGTGTGCTGTTGCATGGCCTGCTGGCAGCGATCGGCGTCGCCGGGATCGCCCTGGCCGTCGACAACCACCTGACCGTGGCCCGGTTGGTGACCCTGTTCCTGGTCACCTCGACCTTCGTCGGACAGATCGCGATGGTCGCCAACAGCCTGCCCGATCTCCAGGCCGGGCTCGGCGCCATCACCCGGCTGCGGCAGATGCTGGCCGCCGAACGCGAACCGGAGGGCGGGTTCGAGCTGCCGTTGGACGGCCCGGTGGACCTGGAGATCCGCGACCTAGACTTCTCTTACGCCGAAGGCACCTTCGCCCTCCGCGACATCAATCTGCGGGTACTGGACGGTCAGACCATCGCCTTGGTCGGACGCACCGGCTCCGGCAAGTCGACACTGGCGTCACTGATCTCGCGAGCGGTCGAGCCGCCGCCGGGCAGCGTGTTCCTGGCCGGTCGCGATGTCGGCGATCTTGATCTGCACAAGCTGCGCGCGGCGGTCGGTGTGGTCACCCAGAGGACGGAGATCCTGGCCGGCAGCCTGGCCGAGAACATCGCCCTGTTCAACGACGACCTGCCGAGGTCGGTCATCGAGGCGGCCGTGGTGGAACTCGGGCTGGGCGACTGGGTGGCGGGCCTGCCGGACGGACTGGACACGCTGCTCGGCCCGGGTGGCACGTCGTTGTCCGCGGGCGAGGAACAGCTGGTCGCGTTCGCCCGACTGCTGGTCCGCGACGTCAGGGTGGTGATCCTGGACGAGGCGACCGCGCGGATGGATCCGCTCACCGAGCGGCTGGTGATCGCCGCATCGGACCGGCTGCTCTCCGGTCGTACCGGCGTTCTGATCGCCCACCGGCTCTCGACGATCGCCCGAGCACCGCTGGTCGCAGTGCTCGATCATGGCCGGGTCGTCCAGCACGGAGCTCGTGCCGAACTGGCCGTCTCCCCCGGACCGTTCCGGGAACTGTTGCTGGCCGGCGGACCCGCCGACGACGGTCATGATCACCACCACGAGCCGGATCGTGCGATCAATGCCCCGGCCGAGGCGGTAGGTGGTCGGCGCCGGATCGGCGCACCGCCCGAACATGCCGACGTCGGCACCGGACCGAGTCTTGCCCGCGGCGTCGCGCATGCGCTGCTGGTCCGTCCGGAATGGAGCGTGATCGGCGCCGTGCTGTTCCTGTTCGCGGCCCTGACCGGTGCGCAAGGAGCGGTCACCGGTCTGGTGTGGGGCCATGTCGTCGAGGCCCTGCAACACGGGCGGGCACCGTGGTGGTTCGCCGTGGCCCTTTTGGCGACCGTGCTCGCTGCCCCGCTGCTGTTGGCCGCAGGTCTCGGGCGCTATCCGCGCCGGTGGGCCGAGGTGATGCTGCGGACGCGGATGTCGGTGCTCGTCGGTCAGACCGGACAGCGCCGACTGCCCCGTACGCCGCCGGGCGAGGTGGTCGCCCGCTCCATGGATGCCGGCCGGATCGTCCACTACGGCGATCGCTGGGTCGACTTCATCAACGCCATGGTGATCGCCGTCGTCACCGCCGTACTCGGTGGCACCTGGCTGGCAGGCGCCGTGCTGCTGGCCGTGATGGTCTCATCGGCGCTGGCCTCGACCGTCGGCCGCCCCGTCGCCGGTCGATCGGCGTCCGCGGCATCGGCAGCCCGAGCCCGGTTCGGTCGCGCACTGGTGTCCGCACTGGACGCGGCCCGGACGATCAAGTTGGCAGCCGCGACGCCGCAGGTGCACACCCATCTGCAGCATGTGGACGGTGGCCGGGTGGACGCCGCGGTGCGGGAACACCGGGTGCAAGCCTGCCTGGACGGCATCCCCGTCGTGATGGTGCAGGTCGGCGTGGTGTCGGCCTGGGCGGCGTACATGGGAAACATCTGGAGCCTGGCCACCGCACTGCTGGTCGCCAATGCCGTCAACGGCTTCGACTACTTCGGACGAGTCGCCAGTTCGGTCGTCACCGACGCGCCGGGTACCCGGGCCTGGCAGGCCGAGACCAGCCGCTTGGCCGGCGGCACCGACCTGATGGACCTGCCGCCCGGTGTCGACCTGGTCGCCGGCATCGCGCCCGGACCCGAGCCGGTGCCTCGGACCCGGCTGCGTCGGTTGGACCTGGTCGACCTCAGCGCGATCCACGACGACGGCACGATCGGCGTCTCCGGCGTCAACCTGACCGTCGAGGCCGGGCAGTTGGTGCTGTTGGTCGGCCAGGTCGGTTCCGGCAAGTCCAGCCTGCTCTCCACCCTGGCCGGACTGGTCGATCATCGCGGCCAGATCCGCTGGAACGGCGAACTCGTCGACGATCCGCAACTGTTCCTGCGTCCGGGCCAGGTCGCGCATGTTGCCCAGGTTCCCCGGGTGCTGTCTGGCACCTTCGCCGACAACGTCCGGCTCGGGCATGCCCGCGCGTTCGAGGGTCCGGTCGCGGGTGCCCGCCTGGGCGCCGACGTCACGGACGCCGGCGGCAAGGATGCGCTGGTCGGCCACCGTGGCGTACGACTGTCCGGCGGCCAGGTCCAACGCCTCGCGCTCGCCCGCGCCCTGGCGACAGATGCGGAACTGCTGTTGGCCGACGACGTCTCCAGCGCCCTGGACGCCAGCACCGAGATCGAACTGTGGAAGTCACTGCGGGAGCGCCGCGCGACGGTCATCGGCGCGACCTCGAAACGGGCTGCCCTGGCCCAGGCAGACCGGGTAGTCGTCCTGGTCGACGGCGAGGTCGCTGCGGTCGGCCCCTGGTCCGAACTCTCCCCGCGTTGGTCGCACTTGGCCGGCTGACCCCTTCCCGCCGGGGGTCAGGGCAGGTGCACGAAGCCGAGGTAAGGGGCTCCGGCCGGGCCCGGACGCGAGGTTCCGTCCCGGATCCAGCCGTGTCGCTCGTAGAATCGGATGGCACGAGAGTTTCGCTCCCACACATCGACCTCGCCGACGGCGTCAGTACGGCGTGCGATGGAGACGAAGCGTGTCATCAGAGCGCTGCCGACGCCGATGGACCACTGGCCAGGCTCTACGAAGATACCGACGAGCCGGACACGCGTCTCGTGAGGCGCTCTGGTCGGAAACACCCCGCTGGCATCCACTGTGACCACACCGACGATGTCATCGCCCAAGGCAGCTACCAGGACGGCGATCCGGGAATCGTCCACCATCTTGCGCCATGTCTCCCGGTACCCCTCGTCAGGCAGCGCAGCCACCTCATGGCCGCCAGCACGGTAGTACACAGCCCGCGACCGGGCATGCAGTTCCGCCAGCGTATCGCCGTCCCCGGGCACCGCGTCGCGAATGTGGACCACCTGGGTTGGCTCTGTCATGAGACACGAGGCTACGGCCTCCCCGAGCCAGTCGTCGGCGGACGAGCGGAGTACTGCGCCGACACCGCGCTCTGTTGACTCGTTCGTCGTACGAGAAGAAGGAATCGGCGCGACGCGTGTCGGATCGGGACGCTGGTGTTCGTAGCAGAGGTGAGCAGCTGTCCACACCGAGGAGCAACAATCATGGAGTCCACCGCCCGCCACCTGCACCGGCTCGTGGAGCCGATCCACATGGTCACCTACATGTCCGAGGAGCCGACCGAGGCGCTCATGGCGCTCGGTCACCGCAACTACTGGGACGGCTACTTCGCCGGACGGGCCGCACCACTGGGTCGTGTCCCGGCCGAGGTGGTCCATGCGATCTTCTACAACTTCGCCGACGGCGAGGTTGCCCGGCACATCCCCCGCGTCTGGGACACCGCCACTCCCGAGGCAGCCCTCGCCGCTCGTGAGCAGGGCAGCGCGGCCGCGCTGAGGCGGATTCTCGGCGACCTCGCCGACTCCCCCGGCCTCGCGCGTGCCGCCGACCTCGCCACGAAGGCGGCGTCGAGCCCTCCGACGGAGGGACGGATCCTGCACGCCGGACTCCGAGCACTCCCCGTACCCCAGGAGCCCGTGGCCAGGCTCTGGCATGCTGCCACCCTGCTCCGCGAGCACCGGGGCGACGGCCACATCGCGGCTCTGGTCGCCGCAGGTATCGGCGGGACGGAGGCCCACGTGCTTCACGCGCTCTCCGAGGACATGCCCGCGGAGAAGTTCGGCCGGGTCCACCATCTCCCAGCAGCCCAGCTGGCCGCGGTCGTGGACGGAATGCGTTCCCGCGGCCTCGTCGACGACTCCGGCTGGCTCAGTGACGTCGGCCGGAAGACCAAGGAGCAGATCGAGTCACTCACCGACGAACTCGCGGCACCGGCGTACGACGGCCTGGAGCCGAGCGAGCTCGACCAGCTCATCGCGGACCTCGAGCCCATCTCCACAACGCTCGACGCGGCCGGCTCCCGGTGAGCGGCCCCAGAATGTCGTTGAAGAAATGCCGTGAGGCAGTATCGGATCAGGGCAGAGTTGTCGTTGCAGAGGTGAGCGGGTGCCCACCAGGGGCGCGCCACCCGGACCGCAGGAGATTCCGACATGCAGTATCTGGTTTCTGTGATCGATGACAAGACCGACGTCGAGGTGCGGCCGTTCCGGTGAGCGCGGTCGACGCCCAGCAGGCGATCATCCAGGTCCACCACGAGGAGTGGGCGCGAGTGGTCGCCGCCCTGACCAGGCGCTTCGGCGACCTGGACATCGCCGAGGAGGCGGCCGCCGAGGCGTTCGCGATCGCCGTCGAGCGGTGGCCGGCTGACGGCGTACCCCCGAACCCCGGCGCCTGGCTGACCACGACCGCCAACCGCAAGGCCATCGACCGGATCCGGCGCGAGAGCAAGCGCGACGACAAGCACAAGGAGGCTCAGATCGTGTACGACGACGACCCGCCAGAGCCTCTCGGCGCGATCGACGACGACCGGCTCCGGCTGATCTTCACCTGCTGTCACCCTGCGCTCTCGCTGGAGACCCGGGTGGCGCTGACGCTGCGGATGGTCGGCGGTCTGACCATGCCCGAGATCGCCCGTGCCTTCCTGGTGCAGGAATCGGCCATGGGTCAGCGGATCACCCGGGCGAAGGCCAAGATCAAGGCGGCTCGGATCCCCTACCGGGTGCCGTCCGCGGAGGATCTCCCGACGCGCGTTTCCGGCGTACTCTCCGTGCTCTTCCTCGTTTTCAACGAGGGCTACCTCGCAACCGGCCCCGACACCGATCCCGTACGTCATGAGCTCACCGCTGAGGCGATCCGGCTTACCCGGTTGATCCGTGCTCTGATGCCGGCGGACGGTGAGGTGGCCGGGCTGCTCGCGTTGATGCTCCTCACCGAGGCCCGGCGTACCGCCCGAGTGTCGGCCACTGGTGAGCTCGTGCCTCTCGACGAGCAGGACCGTGGAGCCTGGGACGCAGCACTCATCGCCGAAGGCCATCGGCTGGTGCGCGAGCGCCTCGCCGCCGGGCTGGCTCCGGGTCGCTACCAGATCCTCGCCGCGATCAACGCCGTACACACCTCTGCCCGGGACATCCGCGACACGGACTGGTCGCAGGTCGTCGCCCTGTACGACCAGCTCATCCGCATCGATCCCTCGGCGATCGTCGCCCTGAACCGGGCCATCGCGGTCGCCGAGCTGGACGGCCCGGAGGTGTCGCTGGCGGCTGTCGACCGTCTCGACGACAAGTTGGCCGGCTACCACGCGTACCACGCGACCCGCGCCGATCTGCTGCGCCGGCTGTGTCGCAGCGAGGAGGCGCGCGCGGCGTACGACCGAGCCATCGAGCTGGCGGGTAACACCGCCGAGACCGCGCACCTGACCCGCCGCCGCGACCAGCTGGGGTAGTTGTCAGGTAGTGGCTTCCCGGGCTGCCTTCTCGACTCTCGACCGGTGTGCGTCCCAGTCGGTGTCGTCCGCAGTCGCGGTCGGCCGTGCGCCGACCGCGCCGTCCAGTTGCTCGCGCAGGATGTCGGCGTGGCCGGCGTGGCGGTTGGTCTCGGTGAGGACGTGGACCATCACGTTGAACAGCTTCACCTTCGGCCGCGGCCACCACGGGACGAAGCCGGGTGCGTCGATCGGCAGCGCCTCGATCGTGGCGTCGGCGTGGCGCCAGGCGCGCTTGTACCCCTCGATGATGTCGGCGTGTGATTCCTTCTCGGTGACCCACATGTGGTCGTGGTTCGCGTAGCCAGGGTCGTCGAACTGGGGCAACCGCTCGGGAAACGGGCGGCCGAAGATTTCGCCGAAGTACCGCGCCTCCGACAACGTCAGGTGCTTGACCAGACCCAGCAGGTTGGTCCCGGTCCTCGTGAGCGGCCGCCGTACGTCGTACTCGGACAGCCCCTCCACCTTGTACAGCAAGGATTCGCGGACCCAGCGCAGGTCGTCGTGCAGGTACTCCTTGGCAAAGTCGTCAATCACGCGAGCCACAGTGTCACACCCGACCCCGTACCCAGCCTCGGCGCGTGGATCCGAGGCGGAGTTAATCGCGTTGCGGGTGGTGGTCGGGCGGCCTAGCGTTGCAGTCTCGTGGCGGGTGTGGATCGGAGATGCGATCAGGATGACTTCTCAACTTCTCGCGTTGTCTTTCGATGCGAACGATCCGGCCGGTGTCGCGCGTTTCTGGGCCGGTGTTCTCGGCTGGGAGATGGTCGACGACGCTCGCGGCGGGGTGGCGCTGCTGCCGAGTGATGACACCGGGTTCCGGCTGCGGTTCGTTCCGAGCCAGGAGCGGAAGACCGGGCCGAACCAGACTCACTTCGATCTGACCAGCCAGTCCCTCGAGCAGCAGCAGGAGACCGTGGCCAGGGCGCTCGAGCTCGGTGGCCGGCACATCGACATCGGTCAGCTTCCCGAGGAAGAGCACGTCGTACTCGCCGATCCCGAAGGCAACGAGTTCTGCGTCATTGAGCCGGGCAACAACTTCCTTGCCGACTGTGGATTCATCGGAGCGCTCTCGAGCGACGGATCGCAGCAGGTCGGGTACTTCTGGAGCGAAGCGCTCGGATGGCCGTTGGTCTGGGACCAGGACCAGGAGACCGCGATTCGCTCCCCCCACGGCGGTCCGAAGATCACCTGGGGCGGGCCGCCGCTGGATCCGAAGACGGGCAAGAACCGGCTGCATTTCGACCTCGCCCCTGCCGACGGTGGCGACCTGCAAGCCGAGGTCGACCGTCTCGTCTCCCTCGGGGCGAAGCGCATCGACATCGGCCAGGGTGACGCCGCCTGGGTAGTGCTGGCCGACCCCGACGGCAACGAGTTCTGTGTGTGGCCCGCGGCGTAGTCCGCGCGAAAACTGTCCGGGGCAGGTGGAAGGGTCCTGGGCATGGCGATTCCTAGAGCGGCCGCAGTCGTGATGGATGCAGGCAAGGTGCTGGTGATCAAGCGGTACCTGCGCCACGAGCGGGCCGACGAGTGCGTGATGTGCGAGGCGTTCGGCGCGTCCGGTCCGAAGTGCGAGGGACATGAGTACGCCGTACTGCCTGGAGGGCATGTCGAGACGGGTGAATCACCGGATGAGGCCGCGCTGCGGGAGCTGTGGGAAGAGACGACGCTGACGGCGACGATCGACCGGCTGCTGTGGACCGGGACGCACAACGGACGACCCGCCTATTACTTCCTGATGGAGAACGTGGAAGGCGTTGCTGAATTGTCCGGGGAGGAAGCGGTGGAGCACTCCGAGCGCAATAGTTTCGAATTGCGCTGGACGTCGCCGGATCAGCTCGGAGAACTAGGAATGCATCCCGCCGACGTGCAGGTTCGGCTGACCGAATTACTCGCGTAGGGCGGCGGCGAGCATGCGGTGGCCTTGTGCTTCGAAGGGCTTGTCGCCTACCTGGTGAGCCCAGACCGTGGTGTTGATGGCCTCGCGGAGTTGGATGCGGTGCCAGGTGGCGGGGTCGCGCGGGTCCGAGCCGTAGCCGGCGAAGAAGGCGGGCTCCAGAGCGGGGTCGGTGGTGAACTGCTGGACTGCCAACCGGGCGAAGTCTGTGACCGCGGGCCTGAGATCGGCTCGGCCGAAATCGATGATGCCGACGGTGCCCCTGTCGATCAGCCAATTGCGGGGCTGCCAGTCGCCATGGGTCGGAACCAGCAAGGCCACGGGGGTCGGCCAGGATTCAATCTCTGAACGCAAGCGCTCGGTCAACTCTGGCGCAATGGTGTGCTTCTTGTCCAGATAGGCAAGGGATCGCTGGTTCTCCCGCGCCTCGTGGGTTCCGTCCGGTACGGCGACCTGGGCGTGGAACGCCGCGAGCAGTTCACCAGCCTGGCGGTAGACGTCCGGGTCCCATTCCTGCTCGGTGCCTTGCACCAGCACCCCCGGCAGGAACTGTGTGAGGAGAAGCTTGGCCTCCTCGTCGGCGTTGACGAGTCGCGGTGCCCTCCCCCGCGCGGTCCACGGCGCCAGCCACTCGCGATGGGCGCGGATCTCCCGGGCGATGTGACCGTCACTCGCATCGCCGGCCTTGGCGATGTAGCGCTCGCCGTCGAGGTGGAGCTCGAGGACGGCGGTCCCGACCAGACCCCAACTGTGATCGGTCACGACCTCGGCAGCCGGCATCCACTCCTGGAGGAGCTCACGCTGGCGCTCACTGAGTTGCGGAATCACCCGCCGAAGCCTATCGCAGCGCACAGAAATTCATCGAAAACCCTGGACGAATTGCGCCGGAGGTCTTATCCTGACCAAATGCAGAAAACACAACAGAATTACACTCTACCAACAAATCTATCATCACAAATTCCGGAAATCAAGTCCACGGAATTCTGGCGGCTCGGCGACCGCGTGGTCCGCCGCATCGGGTTCGGCACGAAGCGGCTCGCGGGAAGCGACGGCCGGGGGGCGGACGTGCGGGAGAAGGCGATCGCGCTGCTGCGCCGGGCGGTCGAGCTGGGCGTCAACCACCTCGACACAGCCGACTTCTACCCGACCTACGGGCAGGAGGGGAACAGCCGCGAGTTCGAGCCGCTCAACTGGGCGAACGACGCGATCTTCCGCGCGTTCGCGCCGTACGACGACAACCTTGTGATCGCGACGAAGGTCGGGCCGACGATCACCGGGCTGGCGCGGCCGGATGCCCTGCCTGCACTGGTCGAAGGCAATCTGCGTGCACTCGGCCGGGACTCGCTCGATCTCGTCTACCTGCGGCAGGCCGGTCTCGACTCGGTCGCCGAGCACTTCGGTGTGCTGGCCGAGTTGAGGGCCAAGGGACTCATCCGGCACCTCGGCCTGTCGAACGTGCGGCTGGAGCACCTCGCGCAAGCTCAGGAGATCGCGCCGGTCGTCGCCGTACAGAACAGGTACAGCGTCGACTTCGGCCGGGTCAATGACGCGATCCTGGAGGCCTGTGGCGACCAAGGGATCGCGTTCGTCCCGTTCTTCACACTGACGGCCGACTCCCGCGAGACCGGCGGTGTGAAGCAGACCGACGTGATTCGCGAGATCGCCGTGGAACACGGTGCGACGCCGGCGCAGATCCGGCTCGCGTGGACGTTGAGTCGTGGCGACAACGTCCTGGCGATCCCCGGCACGGGGAACGCGCACCACCTGGAGGAGAACCTGGCGGCCGGCTCGATCAGCCTCTCCCCCGCCCAGCTCGAGGCGTTGGACGCTCTGCCTCAGTCGTAGTACCGGCGGGCGCTGCCGCCGATCGCGGTCACGTCGGTGCCGTAGATGTGGACCGAGATCGCGGTGCTGTCCGTCGTGTTGTGCACCCGGTGAATGTCACCGGGCGGAGCGAAGCCACTCACGTCGCCGACGTGGTTGTCGCTCTGGCCGACGATCCGGAGGTCGGCGTCGAACAGGTCCTCGTGCTCGACGCCCTGGATGACGCCGAACGCACACCAGGTGACGTGGTCATGGATCCGCGTCACCTGGCCGGGTCGCCAGACCAGGGCGATGATCGAGAACGAGCCGTCCGGTTCGACGTGCAGGGTGTGGCTGATGTAGCGGTCGGGCGACCCGAGCCGCTGCTCGGGCGTCAGTACGTCGGGAGTGGGCAGGTTCCGGCGGAGTTGCTCGGCCACGAGCTGGGCCGTGTCGTTCCAGTCGGCGTGCTGGGAGATGGCGGTGCGGACGCCCGCCACGAGGTCGGTGAGTTGGCTGGTCGGAAGCGTTGTCGTAGTCATGTATTGAGCGTGCCCCCGCCAACCCATAACGTCTAATGCCAAGTCTTTAGGTCATCCATAGATGGAATTGATACATGCTCGATGTCACCAGGCTGCGCGTGATCGACGCCGTCGCGCGCCACGGCTCCGTCACCGCGGCGGCGCGCGAGTTGCACTACTCGCAACCGTCCGTCACGCATCATCTGTCCCGGCTGGAGGCGGAGACCGGCGCGCAGTTGCTGCAGCGGGTGGGGCGCGGGATCCGGCTCACCGAGGCGGGACGCATGCTGGCGGCCCGGGCCGCGGAGATCATCGGGCGGATCGACGCGGTCGACGCCGAGCTCGCGGCCCACGTCGGACTGACTGCGGGCAGAGTCCGCCTGGCCGGTTTCTCGTCGGCGATCGGGGCGTTGGTCCCGGGAGCGGTGGCAGCGCTCTCCGCGCAGCATCCGGGCCTGCGGATCAGCCTGATCGACACGCACCCACCCGAGGCGCTCGAGCTGCTCCGTATCGGGACGATCGACGTCGCGATCATCTTCCGGTACGACGAGACCGCGCCGGAACCGAGCGGGATCCGGCTGCATCACTTGCTCGACGACCCGCTGTACGTGCTGTCGTCGGGCCGGGAGGTCGAGTTGTCCGGGCTGCGTGACGCGACGTGGATCGCGGGCTGTGATCGTTGCCGGAGTCATCTTGTGTCGTTGTGCGCGGAGGAAGGCTACGAGCCGCAGATCGGCTACACCTCGGACGACATGGTGGTGATGCAGGCGCTCGTTGCGGCCGGCCTCGGCGTCACCACCATGCCCGGGCTCGCTCTTCGCACTCACCACGCCGACGGGGTGATCGCGAACGAGCTGCCTGGATCGCGGCGGCACGTTTACGCCGCTACGTACGGCGAACCACCGGACCCACCGGCGATCGCAGCCCTCCTCACCGCCCTCACCGAGGCAGCCACTCCGTGACGCTGAAGGGAGTGTTGTTCGACCTGGACGGGACGCTGGTCGAGCAGGAGCAGGCGGCCGCCGCAGCGGTGGGCTGGGCCACCGAGCACGGGCTCCCGGAGCTCAGCTGAAGTCGACCTCCTTGGTGGGCTGGACGCCGGCGGTGCGGCCCGGCGCCGTGTGGTTCTCCCAGTAGAGGTTCGTGTGCGCGATGACCTTGTCCGGCGGCGGAGCGCCCCACTCGGAGAGGTCCTCGGTGGTGTGGGCGTCGGCGACGAGGGTGACGTCGTACCCGCGGACGAAGGCGCCGTGGATCGTCGAGCGGATGCACTCGTCGGTCTGCGCGCCGCTGACGAACAGCCGGCCGATCCCGCCCTTGGCCAGGACGTCCTCGAGGTCAGTGTCCTCGAAGGAATCGGCGAAGGTCTTGTGGACCAGAGGCTCGGACTCGTCGCGGTCGAGCTCGGGAACGAGTTGCCACTCGTCGCTGTCCTTCACCAGGTGTTTGCTCGAGTGCTGCACCCAGACGACCGGCACACCGCCCGCGCGCGCCTTGCCGACCAGGCTGCTGATGTTCGCGACGGTCTGATCGCGCTCGTGAGTTCCTTCGACGACGCCGTTCTGGACGTCGATCACTACCAGGGCCGTGTTCGGCCTGTCGGACAACGTGGACATGGACGTCCCTCCTTCTGTTCGACCAGATCGATGACGCTAGACCTGCCCACCGACAGTTTCCGTCGCCCCGCTCGCCCGCAACAGCCGGCGGGCGAGCTCCTCGGTCGCCTCGACCAGTTCCGGGCATCCGATCACGCGGTACGGCGTTGTGATCGCGGTCAGCTGGGAGGCGTACCAGTCGGGCTCGTCCGTGCTCGCGGTGAGCCTGGTGTGGGTGGCATCGATGGCCTCCAGGCGGCCCATACTGCGGGCGATCCAGCACCTGGCCTGCTCCAGCGGTGCGTCGATGACGACCTCGATCTTGTACTTCCAGCCCATCGCCAGATGCTCCTCGACCAGCGCCAGCGCATCGAGGTCCGCCGGTGGGGTGAACGTTTCGGTCCGGGTCTCGATGCCGCGAATCTTGTCGACGCGGAGGATGCGCCGAGCGTTCTTGGCGAGCGACCAGCAGAGCAGATACCAGCGGCCTCGGCGGACGACCACCGCCCAAGGATCAACCTCCATCGACCATTCCTCGCCCGGGCAGCGCTCGTACCGGAGGACGACCCGCCGGCAGTCCGCGCTGTCCGATACCAGCTGAGCCGTGATCGCCGGGTCCGGAGTGCGAGCGCCGGGATCCGGTCCGCGGGCACTGACCCGGCGTACGGCGTCGGTCGAGCGGGCGATGGCCTCCGGGAGAACACGAATGATCTTTCCGAGCGCGACCTCCACCGGATCATCGGCGCCGCGCGGACCTTCGAGCACCGCCATCACGAGCCCGAGTGCCTCGGTCTGACTGAACATCAGCGGCGCGAGTCGCAGGCCGCGGCCGACCCGGTAACCGCCGTACGGGCCGCGGACCGACTCGATCGGGATGTCGGCTTCGCGCAGGATCCCGACGTAGCGGCGGGCGGCGCGCTCGGAGACACCGAGCTTGTCCCCCAGTTGGTCGGCCGTGATGCCCGGGCTGTTCTGGATCAGCTCCAGCACCATCAGGGTCCGGGCCGTCGGACTCACGTCGTACGCCATGCGTCACCATTCCGGAAGTAGTCCGTCCGGAACCGAGGGTAGCGTGCCGCGCATGGACCTGAACACCATGACGGAACTGCCCGCCGCCGGCGACGAGATCCAGACGCTGCTCGGCGTACTCGATCGCAATCGCCGTACCTTCGCCTGGAAGTGCTTCGGGCTCGACGCGGCCGGCATGAACACGCGACTCGCACCGTCCACGATGACTCTGGGCGGCTTGGTCAAGCATCTGGCACTGGTCGAGGACGACATGTTCTCGAACCGCCTGTTCGGACGGGATCCGGGCGCGCCATGGAATGCGGTCGACTGGGACGCTGACCCCGACTGGGAGTGGCGGACCGCGGCCGACGACTCCCCCGAGGCACTGCAGGCGTTGTGGGAGGGCGCTGTGGAGCGCGCACACGCGTCGGTGGCCGAGGCACTGGCCGAGGGCGGGATGGGCAAGGTCGGCAAGACAGACGACGGGCAGAACCTGCGCCGGATGGTGGCGGACATGATCGAGGAGTACGCGCGGCACACCGGTCACGCCGATCTGATCCGCGAGTCGATCGACGGCCTGGTCGGAGAGGGTCAACCGCTGCCACAGTAAGTGCTCACTCGATGAGCGCTTTCTCTGCGACCATGAAGGGTGCGCGCGGATCGACTGGTGGCTGTGTTGCTGCTGATGCAGGCCCGGGGCCGGGTGACCGCGGCCGAGGTGGCCGGCGAACTCGAGATCTCGGTCGCGACCGCGCGCCGCGACCTCGAGGCACTGTCCACCGCAGGCATCCCGGTCTACCCACAGCCTGGACGCAATGGTGGCTGGCAGCTCATCGGCGGCGCCCGCACCGACCTCAGCGGGCTGACCGCGACGGAAGCACAGGCACTGTTCCTGCTGGTCGGGCCGGCCGCGTCGATCGCCCCCGATGCGAAGGCGGCGCTGCGGAAGCTGGTGCGGGCGCTGCCGGACACCTTCCGGGAGCACGCGCAGGCAGCGGCCGAGGCGGTGGTGATCGACCCGGCGCGCTGGGGTGAGCACGTGAAGGAACGGCCCGAGTTGGTACGTCGCTTGCAGGATGCCGTCGTACGGCGGGTGAAGGTGCGGCTCGAGTACGCCGGACGCGGGCGCGATGCGTCGGAACGGGTAGTCGATCCACTCGGGCTCGTGGACAAGGACGACGTCTGGTACTTGATCGCCTGGACCGAGAAGGGGCAGCGGACGTTCCGAGTCGATCGGGTGCTGTCGGCGGAGGTGACCGCTGCGAGATTCGAGCGGCCGGCCGACTTCGATCTGTCCGCTGCGTGGGAAGAGATCGTCGACCGGATGGAGGAACGACGGTCCGGTCTGACGGCGACCGTACTGATGGACGAGCGGTTCGTCTGGGTGATGCAGGACCGGCTCGGGCGCAACTGCGAGGTCGACGGGATGGAGGGCGACCGCGCGCGGCTGAAGATCACCGCGCCGACACCCCTGATGATCGCGCAGCACCTGGCCGGCTGGGGTGGGTCGATCGAGGTCGTCGACCCACCGTCGGTGCAGGCCGAACTGGCGCGACTCGGCCAGGAACTCGCCGACCGCTACAGCGGGATCTGATAGAGGATGAAGCCGCGGTTCTCGGCGACCTGGTCGTAGAGCCGGCGGGCCGTCGCGTTGCTCTCGTGGGTCGACCAGTAGACCCGGCCGCACCCGCGCTCCTTCGCCCAATCGGTGACGGCAGCAATCAACGCCCGAGCCGCACCCTTCCCCCGCGCCTCCGGAGCGGTGAACAGATCCTGCAGGTAGCAGGAGTCCGGCGCCGTCGTACTCGCGTGGGTCAGGAAGTGCGCGATGCCGACCAGTTGCCCGTCGAGCCGCGCGCCGAGCGCGTGGACTTCTTCGGCCCGCTGGAACCGCGTCCAGGCCTGGTCGAAGAACTCCGGCGGCATCGTGCGGCCGTAGAACTCGTTGTATCCGGCAAACAGTCGCTGCCAGCCGTCACGGTCGGTAGGTTCCAGCGAGCCGATGGTGAGCATGGCGGCAGGCTGCCACACCGATGGTCCGGATGGCCCGGTGGGGTGAGTAGGGTGCCGTGGTTTGGTGTCCCTCTCGATTCTCAGGATGCGTCCGTGACCACATCACCACCGCAACCGCCGCAGAATCCGTACCCCGGTCAGCCGGGCGGTTACGGACCTCCGCCGGAGCAGTTCCCCCAATACACCCAGCCCGAGCAGCCGGGCCAACAGTCTGGGCAGTACCCGGGCCAGCCGCAGTCCCAGCAGCCGGTCCAGGCCTACCAGCAGCAGCCGTTCCACCAGGCTCCGACGCAGCCGGGCCAGCCAGGTCAGCCGGGGCAGTCCTTCCCCCAGCAGGGTCAGTTCCCCCCGCCGGGCCAGCAGGACCAGTTCGGCCACCAGGCTCAGCATGGTCAGCAGGACCAGTTCGGGCAGCAGCCGCTGCCGGCGTACCCCGGTGCGCAGATGGGTCTGCAATGCCGGTTCTGTGGTTCCTTCCCGGCGGTCGACGCGACCGTGCGTGGGCACCAGGGCCTGATCATCCTCATGCGGTTCCTGAAGCTGCAGGGACCGTTCTGCCGGACCTGCGGGATCGCGACCGTGCGGGACATGACGGCGAAGAGCCTGTGGCAGGGCTGGTGGGGTATCGGGTCGTCGATCGTCAACCCGATCACCATGCTGATGAACATCGGCCCGATGCAGAAGTTCAAGAGTCTGCCCGAGCCGGCGCCGGGTGCGCCGGGCCGGCCGATGGATCCGGGCAAGCCGCTGTTCCGGCGCCCGGCCATCCTCGGTCTGCTGCTCCCGATCCTGGTGATCGCGGCGATCGTGATCAGCAACCTGACCACGACCACCACCTCGGAGGCCGCGGTCGGTCAATGCGTGGTGAACAACGGCACGGCCGACGACCCGGACGTGAAGGTGGTCGACTGCACGTCGTCCGAGGCGGCCTACAAGATCGTCGGCAAGCTCGACGACAGCACCGACGACTCCCAGTGCGACCAGTTCGAGGGTGTCGAGGCGTCGTACACGGTGGAGAAGAGCTCCACGAAGTACACGCTCTGTCTCGCGCCGCTCTGATCGGCTAGGGGCCGGCCGGTGCGGCCGGCCCCTACTGGTAGTAGCCGTCGACCGGTACGCGCGCCTCGTCGTACAGGGCAGGACCTTCCTGCGGGACGGCGGGGAAGCCGCCGGTCGGCTTGAGTCCGCCCAGCTGTTCGCCCGAGAGCGCGTACACGACCAGGCTGAGGCCGGACCGGGCGAGCGCGCCGGAGCACATCCCACACGGTTCACAGCTGGTGTACATGGTCGTTCCCGAGGCTGTCTCGGCGTCCAGGTTCCGCGCCGCCCACACCGCCAGCTTGAGCTCCGGGTGGAAGCTGATGTCGCTGTCGGTGATGGTGGTGTTCTGCTCCTCGGCCAGCACGGTCCCGTCGGGGCCGACCAGCAGCGAGCCGAACGGCGGATTGCCGGCTTCACGTGCGGCCGCGGCCAGTTCGATCGCGCGGCGGAGGAAGCCTTCAGCTTCGGGGGTCACGAGTTCTCCCATCGTCGGTGCGCGGCGATCGTCGCCAGCGCTTGCCAGGCCACTTCGGGCCGTTCGGTCTCGGCAGGATCCCCCGCGAATGGATCCAGGACGACGCTCCGCGCGCCGAGATCACGGAGGGCGTCGATATCGGTGAGAACCTGCTCGAGAGAGCCTTCTCCCGCAACTCTCTCGTCATCGGGCAGCGGCTCCGGGGTCAGTCGCAGCAGGATCCGCGGCGCGAACTCCGGCACCGGCCGGTCCTCAGCGGCGGCGATCGACCGCAGCCTGTCCAGGGCCGAACTCATCCAGTCGACCCGATGGCGCAGCGGATGCCACGCGTCGCCGAACCGGACAGCCCGCCGGAGTCCCGCCGTACTGCCGCCACCGATCCACAGCGGGATGTGGCCCTCGCCGTAGTCCTTGTCGTCGGCCCAGACCCGGCGCAGCTCACCGAGCAACTCGTCGGTCTGCCGCCCCCGCCGCGTGAAGTCGGCGCCGAGTGCCTCGAACTCCTGCCGCGCCCAGCCGACTCCGACGCCGAGGACGAGGCGGCCGCCGCTGAGCTGCTGCAGGTTCGCGGCCATCCTTGCCACCAGCAACGGATGCCGGTACGGCGCGATCAGCACGGTCGTACCGAGGCGGATCCCGTCGGTGATCCCGGCGAGCCAGCTCAACGTCGTGAAGGGCTCGTAGAACGGCGCCGGATACTTCTCGGCGACATCCGGCGTGATCGCGACATGGTCGGACACCATCAGCAGGTCGTAGCCCAGGCCTTCCACGGTCCGGGCCCAGCCGCGCAGCCGGGCCGGGGTCGCGCCGGGGCCGAAGTTGAGGACGTTCACACCAAGTTCCACGCCATTCAGGCTATCGGGGTGAACGCGCTGTTTTGAAGGGATTCCTCCCGGCGTACGGCGGCATCGACCGGGGAATCACCGGTAATATCGCGGTATGACCGAGACTCTCGATCCGACCGACTGGGCCATCCTGGTCGCGCTGCAGGACGACGCGCGGATGTCGCTGACCGAGCTCGGCCGCCGGGTGAACCTCAGTGCGTCCGCAGCGACCGAGCGGGTCCGCCGGCTCGAGTCGACCGGCGTCATCAGCGGCTACCGGGCCGACGTCGACCTGACCAAGGTCGGGTACGCCGTACTCGCCGTCGTCCGGCTGAAGTATCCGGGCAACAAGCACGAGCCGCTCCGCCAGTTGCTCAAGGAACGGCACGAGATCCTGGAATGCCTGCGCACCACCGGCGACGACTGCTACACGCTCAAGGTCGCCGCGGCGTCCATGCCGCATCTGGAGGAACTCGTCAACGAGCTCACCGAGTTCGGCAGCACGACGACCAACCTCGTCTATACGCAGACCCAGCCGTACCGCGGTCCGCTGGCCGGCCCGGGCGAAACCCGGTAGCGCTCCGCGACGGGAGTTGAGAGCGTTGGCCGGGTGACTCTGACGGTCCTCGGCATCGAGGTCTCCCCTGCCCTGCTCGCGCACTGGGTCGACTGGCTCGCGCCCGAGGTGCAGCCGTTCTACGTCACCAGGCAGCAGGCGAAGGACTGGGACCTCGTGACGGACGACCGTGAGCCGACGCGGGAGCAACGCGACACCTATCGCGTCTACAGGCTGGACAGCTCCGCGACGCACGTGGCCTGGCTGGACGAAGCGACGTACGGCGCGCTGCCGAAGCCGACTCGGGCCGCACTGATCCGCGCGCAGGTCCGTCACAACCGTGGCGCTGTGCCGACCGTCCGCCGGTGGCACGCGATGCTCGGTCCGGAGGTCCGCCGGCAAGCTGACGGTCACCGGTTCGTCTGGTGGAAGTCGTTCCTCGAGGACCGGGCCGAGCACGTGCTCCCACACGTCGTCAGCGAGGACATCGGGCCGAGTCGGCACGCCGAAGTCCGCGAATGGCCATCCACCCTCCCCCGCGTGCGGGAGCTCGCCGGGACATTCGCCGCGGGCAGCGGGCCCAACTGCTTCGGGACCGTTATGGCAGCGGCCGGCGTCGCCGGAGCGGACCAGGTCTGGATGGTGCGCGAGCCCTTCGAGGAATGGCTCGCCGGCAACACTGTCCCGCGCGGACGGGACGACGTACCGGGGACCGTCTTCGTCTGGCGCAACCAGAATGGTCTCGTGGAGCACGCGGGGATCACGATCGGCGGCGGCTGGATGTTGCACAAGCCGTCGCAGGCGTGGATGACACCGCGCAAGATCCGCACGGTCGCGGAGGTGAAGCGCAGTACGAGGACTGCCGGCTGGCGATTGGAGCGTCGTAGGCTGTCGGCGTGAGGCTTCTCGTCACTGGGGCCGCCGGCTTCCTGGGGCGTGAGGTCGTGCGGCTGGCTCGGGATGACGTCGTTCCGACGTACCACACAGCTACGCTCGCGGGCGGGGTTCGGATGGATGTCCGGGACCGCGGCGAGGTCGCGGATGTGCTGCGCCGGGTCCGCCCCGATGGCATCATTCACGCGGCGTTCCGGCAGTCCGACTGGGAGACCACTGCTGACGGAGCCGCCAATCTGGCCGTTGCCGCAAGAGGTGCCCGGCTCGTGTTCGTGTCGACGGATGTGGTGTTCGGCGGAGCCGATCAGCCGTACGACGAGGATGCGGCGCCGTGCCCGGTGACGCCGTACGGCGCGGCGAAGGCGGCCGCCGAGACGACGATCCGCGCGGTCGATCCGTCGGCGGTGATCGCGCGTACGTCGATCATCGTCGGGAGCGACGGTACGTCGGCCAGCGAACGGCTCGTGCACGCGTTGGCGAGTGGACAACCGGGGGCACTGTTCGCCGGCAACATCCGGTGCCCGGTGCACGTCAGCGACCTGGCCACCGCGCTGCTCGAGTTGCTGGAATCAGATCACACCGGCACGGCTCACGTGGCCGGCCCGGATGCCGTCAGCCGACTGGAACTCGGCCGGTTGATCGCGGCTCGTGATGGCCTCGACCCGGACACGTTGCCATTCGTGCCGGGCCATCCGTCGGACGTTCGCCTCGACAGCCGGAAGACACAGAAGCTGCTCACCACCCGCCTCCGCCCGGTCGGCGAGTTCCTGACAAGCTAGGCGGCGTCTAGGCCGTTTCGTCGACCGTCGTCGTGACGGCTGTGCCGAGTTCGACCGTGCGGCTGACTGTGCAGAGGCGGTCGTGCGACATCTTCACCGCGCGTGGCAGGGCCTCCCGGGCCTTGTCGCCGTCCTCCCCCTCGGGGAAGCGGATGGTGAACTCGACGGCGAGGTTCTCCATCCGGTTGCCCTCCTCGGCGTCGCGGACCTTGTCGCCGCGCACCTCGGCACGGAACTCGGTCGGCTCGGCCCGCCGGCTGACCACGATGTCGACGTCGATCGCCGAGCAGGTGCCGATCGCGGCCAGCAGCAGCTCGACCGGGGTGAAGTCGGTGTCCGCACCGCCGGATCCGACCCGGATGCTGCCGCCGCGCGCGTTGCGGACCTCGTAGCTGCTGTTCGCCAGGCGTTCGAACTGCACCTGCCGGAGTGTGTCGCTCATAGCCGTCACAATCTGTTGCTCGTGGCAACGTCAGAGAGTCGTCAAAGCCTCGGCCACCGGGGTGTCTCCGGCGACGAGTTCGAGGGTCCGGCCGATCGAGGCCGGGGTGTCGCACAGCCCCGCCAGCACCAGCGCCACGTCGTCGCGGCTGATCCTGCCGTTGCCCGTCTTGTCGGCCAGCAGCACCTGACCGGTGCCGGGGTCGTTGGTCAGACCGCCCGGCCGCAGGACCGTCCAGTCGAGGTCCCTGGACCGCAGGTCTTCCTCGGCAGCCCACTTGGCCCGCAGATAAACGGTGAAGGTCTCGTCGTCGGTCAGCGAGGGCGCCTGGTCGGCGCCCATCGAGCCGACCTGGATGTGCCGCCGTACGCCGGCCTGCTCGGACGCGTCGGCGAACAGCGCGGCCGCACCACGGTCGACCGTGTCCTTGCGAGCGTTCCCGCTGCCCGGCCCCGCACCGGCGGCGAAGATCGCCACGTCGGCGCCGGACAGCACCCCTGCGACGGCCGCGGTGTCAGCCTGCTCGAGATCCAGTACGGCGGCCTGCCCGCCGGCCGCGGTGAGGTCGGCCTCGTGATCGGGGTTGCGGACCAGCCCGACCACCTCGTGACCGTCATCGGCCAGCAGCCTGGTCAGCCGCAGCGCGATCTGTCCGTGTCCACCCGCAATCACCACTCGCATGCCCCGAGCCTAACTCGCCGCCGCATCAGGCAGACTGCTCCTGTGCCGCACGCAACAGCCGCCGACGGGAACCGGATCGCGTACCAGGTCCGTGGCGAAGGGCAACCACTCGTCCTGCTGGCCGGCCAGGCCAACAACCACACCTGGTGGGACCCGGTCCGGGCCGACTTCGAGGCGACGTACCGGACGATCACGCTGGATTGGCGCGGCACCGGGGACAGCGACAAGCCGGACGAGGTCTACAGCACACCCGGGTTCGCCGAGGACGTGGTCGCGGTGCTCGACGACCTCGGGTTGCCGGCCGCGCAGGTGTACGGCACGTCGATGGGTGGCCGAGTCGCGCAGTGGATCGCGATCAACCATCCGGATCGCGTCAACCGGCTGGTGCTCGGGTGCACGTCACCCGGTGCCAAGCACGGCTACGAACGGAGTCAGGAGATCCGCCGCGCTCTGGCCGACCCGCAACGTACCGACAGCGTGCTGCTCGAGCTGATGTACACACCGGCGTGGCTGGCCGTGAACCCCGGGCCGCACCCGGTGCTCGGTGACCCTGACATGCCCGCGTACGCCAAGGGGCGGCATCTGGTCGCGAGCAACAGGCATGACGCGTGGGACGGGCTGCCGAGTATCAGTGCGCCGACGTTGATCCTGCACGGGACCGACGACATCTTCAGCCCGGTCGCCAACGCGCAGCTCCTCGCAGACCGGATCCCCAAAGCCCGCGCAGAACTCATCCAGGGCGCTCGACACGCGTACTTCCACGAGTTCCGGGCTGTCGCCGGCCCGCTGGTACTGGACTTCCTGGCTCACTGACTGCGCAGGATCGGGCGGAGCGCGTCGAGCACGCTCGCGTCCTCGATCGTCGACGGCACCGCTTCGTCCCGCCCGTCGGCGATTCCGCGCATCGTCTTGCGCAGGATCTTCCCCGACCGCGTCTTCGGCAGGCCGTCGACCACCGAGACGTCCCGGAACGCGGCCACCGGCCCGATCTCCCGCCGTACCGCTGCCACCAACTCGTCCCGCAGGACATCCTCCGGGATGTCGGCCCCGGCCTTGAGTACGACGAGACCGCGCGGGACCTGGCCCTTCAACGCGTCATGTACGCCGATCACAGCACACTCGGCGACCGCCGGATGAGCCGCGAGAACTGCCTCCATCGAACCGGTCGACAGGCGGTGACCGGCGACGTTGATGACGTCGTCGGTGCGGCCCATCACGAAGATGTAGCCGTCCTCGTCGAGGTACCCGGAGTCGCCGGTCAGGTAGTAGCCGTCGTACCGGCTGAGGTAGTTGTCGATGTAGCGCTGGTCGTCGCCCCACAACGTCGGCAGCGCACCCGGCGGCAGCGGGAGCTTGATCGCGATCGCTCCCTCCTTTCCCGCCGGCTGCGGCGTCCCCACGGCGTCCAGGATCTGCACGTCCCAGCCTGGCACCGGGACCGTGGCCGAACCCGGCTTGGTCGGCAGCGCCTCGAGTCCGCGCGGGTTCGCAGCGATCGGCCAGCCGGTCTCCGTCTGCCACCAGTGATCCACCACCGGTACGCCGAGATGCTCGTGCGCCCAGTGATACGTCTCGGGATCGAGCCGCTCGCCGGCCAGGAACAGAGTCCCGAAGGCGCTCAGGTCGTACGTCGACGCCAGCTTGGCCTCAGGATCGACCTTCTTGATCGCCCGGATCGCGGTCGGTGCGGTGAACAAGGCCTTCGCGCCGTGCTCTGAGATGACGCGCCAGAACGCACCGGCGTCCGGCGTACCGACCGGCTTGCCCTCGTAGAGCACCGTGGTCGCGCCGACCAGCAGCGGCGCGTAGACGATGTACGAGTGCCCGACGACCCAGCCGACATCGGAGGCGGTCCACCACACGTCACCCGGACCGATGTCGTAGATCGCCCGCATCGACCACGACAGCGCGACCGCGTGGCCCCCGTTGTCGCGGACCACGCCCTTCGGCTTCCCCGTCGTACCCGACGTGTAGAGGATGTAGAGCGGATCGGTCGCGGCGACCGGGACCGGATCGGCCGGCTTCGCCGCGGCGGTCAGCTCGGCCCAGTCGAGATCACGCTCGCCCAGCTCGGCGAGTGCGGTCTCCCGCTGCAGCACTATGGTGCGCTCCGGCTGGTGGCGGCTGAGTTGGAGAGCCTCGTCGATGATCGGCTTGTACTCGACCACGCGCGTGGGCTCGATGCCGCAGGACGCGGCCACGATCACCTTCGGCGTCGCGTCGTCGATCCGCGCGGCGAGCTCGCGGGGTGCGAACCCACCGAACACCACCGAGTGGATCGCGCCGAGCCGAGCACACGCGAGCATCGCGACGGCGGCCTCGGGCACCATCGGCATGTAGACGATGACGCGGTCGCCCGTACCCACACCGAGCGATGCGAGCGCCCCGGCGAACCGCGCAACCTCGTCCCGCAGTTCGCCGGACGTGTACGAGCGACCCGTGCCGGTGACCGGGGAGTCGTAGATCAGCGCGACCCGGTCGCCGTTCCCCGCCTCGATGTGCCGGTCGAGTGCGTTGTACGACGTGTTGAGCTCGGCGTCGGGGTACCACCGGTACAGCGGTGCGCCCGAGTCGTCCAGTGCCCGCGTCGGCGGCCGGGTCCAGGAGATCGCCTCCGCGGCCTCCAGCCAGAACCCTTCCGGATCAGCGAGACTCCGCCGGTAGCTCTCCTCGTACGCGCCCATGTCAGAAGGCTCCAATCTGCCTTTGCCCACCCCACCACCGCGGCCTCCCAGCCGTCGGCTTCTCTCATCGTGGCAGGGTTGAGGCATGACGGTAAGGGTCGATGAGGTGCGGGCGGCGGCGGAGCGGATCGCCGGACGGGTACGACGGACTCCGGTGATCGAGGTGGCGCCGGGCCTGGTCTTCAAGCTGGAGCTGCTGCAGCACACCGGCTCGTTCAAACCGCGCGGCGCCTTCAACCGGCTCCTGGTCGCGAAGGAACGCGGCGAGCTGACCGGACAGGGCATCGTCGCGGCGTCCGGCGGCAACGCGGGTCTGGCCGCGGCCTACGCCGCCCGCGAACTCGGCGTACCGGCGCGAATCTTCGTTCCGGTCAACGCGCCCGCCCCGAAGGTCGCCAAGCTGCGCACGCTCGACGCCGAGGTGGTCCAGGTCGGGAACGAGTACGCCGAGGCGTATCAGGCGGCGGTGGAAGCGCGGGACGAGGGAGACGCGCTGCTGCTGCACGCCTACGACCAGCCCGAAGTCGTGGCAGGTCAGGGCACCATCGGGCTGGAACTGCTCGAGCAGGCCGGATCCTTCAACACCGTCCTGGTCGCGGTCGGTGGTGGCGGACTGATCGCGGGGATCGCGACGGCGATCGGCGACAACGCGCAGGTGATCGGTGTGGAGCCGGAGTTGTCGGCGACCCTGCACCGCGCGCTGGGGGCCGGCGAGCCGGTCGACGGGCCGGTCGGCGGCGTGGCGGCGGACTCGCTCGGTGCCCGGCGGCTCGGTGATCTCGCATTCGCGGCCGCTCGGGAGCACGACGTACGGTCGCTGCTCGTTGACGAGGAAGCCATCGTTGCTGCTCGCAACGAGCTCTGGCACGAGTACCACCTGGCCGTCGAACACGGCGCCGCCGTCACGTACGCCGCGCTGAAGTCGGGCGCCTATCGCCCGGCCGCCGGCGAGCGGGTGGTCCTGGTGGTCTGCGGAGCCAACACGGACCCCGCGACGCTCACCTGACCGGTCTGGCCGGCCCGCGCTTCGGCCGGTCGTCGGCCAGGATCCAGGCGGCCAGGACACCGGCGATCGCGCCGAACAGGTGGCCCTGCCAGGAGATCCCGTCCTGCGGAAGCAGCCCGCCGAGCAGCGCGCTCCCCCAGACCAGGACGACCACTACGCCGACCAGCACCTGGCTGATCCGGCGGTTGAACAGTCCGCGCATGATCAGGTAGGCGGCGTACCCGAAGACCAGACCGCTGGCGCCGATGGTGACCGTGTTCGGCGGTGAGATCAGCCAGGTGCCGAAGCCGCCGATCACGGTCACGATGGCGGTCACCGCGAACAGCCGGGCCGCACCGCCGACGGCGATCAACAGGCCGAGTGTCACCAGCGGCAGCGTGTTGGAGATCAGATGGCCGAAGCCGAGGTGCAGGAACGGCGCGGTGATGATGCCGACCAAACCCTGCGGATCACGCGCGATGATCCCGTACTGATCCAGCGCGCCGTTCGTCGCCGCGTCGATGATCTCGCTGAGCCACATCAGCCCGACCAGCACACCGAGCAGCTTCAGCCCACTCCCGATCCGGGCAGCGTCGACCGCCCCGCCGGTCCGCTTCGCAGGTATCTGGGAGCTCATGCAACAACGATGCCGTATCCGGCCAAGTCTCAGTCCTTGACAGGCGCGGCGACAGCACACAGTGATCTCTGCGATACTCCCGGTGGCTATCGAGGTGAGGTGGGGGAACGCGATGCCGGTTGCCGTCTATGTGCTGGGCTTGAGCATCTTCGCGCAGGGAACGTCGGAGTTGATGCTCGCCGGTCTGCTGCCCGAATTGTCGGGCGATCTGCGGATCTCCATCCCGGCCGCGGGCCTGCTGATCTCCGCGTTCGCGGTCGGCATGCTGCTCGGTGCACCGATCCTGGCGGTGGTCACGCTCAAGTGGTCCCGGCGTACGGCGTTGCTGGTGTTCCTCGGAATCTTCGCCGCCACCCATGTCGCTGGGGCGTTGACCCCGAACTACGCGATCCTCCTGGCCACCCGCGTCGTGGGCGCCTTCGTGTACGCCGGTTTCTGGTCGGTCGCGGCCGTCACGGTGGTCGCGCTGGTGCCGATCGACCGGCGGGCTCGCGCGATGAGCGTCGTCACCGGCGGCCTGACCATCGCCACCATCGTCGGTCTCCCGATCGGCACGGTGCTCGGGCAGCACCTCGGCTGGCGATCGGCGTTCTGGACGGTCGCCGGTTTGTGTGTCCTCGCGATGGCCGGTGTGTTCGCGACCATTCCCGATGGCAGGCCGGACCCGGAGAGCGCGCCGCGGCTGCGCGAGGAGCTTCGTGCGCTCCGCCACGCCAGACTCTGGCTGGCCTTCGGCACGACCGCACTGGTCACTGCCACCATCCTGGTGGTCTTCAGCTACCTCGCTCCCCTGCTGATCAACACCACCGGGCTGACGCCGAGCGCCGTACCGGGAGTCCTCGCCCTCTATGGTCTCGGCTCGTTCATCGGCATCACGCTCGGCGGGCGGACCGCGGACGCCCTGCCGTTCCACACCCTCTTCGTGGGCATCACCGGTCTGGGCATCCTGTCCGCGGTCCTCGCCCTCACCGCGACGAATCCCGTCGTCACCCTCGCCGTGGTCGTCCTGCTCGGCGCCTTCGGCTTCGCGACCAACCCGGCGCTCAACGCCCGCGTCTTCAGCCTGGCCGGCGACGCCCCGACCCTGGCGACCGCGACCAACTTCTCCGCGTTCAACGTCGGCATCACCGCCGGGCCGTGGCTCGGTGGCCTCGCGATCGGCGCCGGCGCCGGCTACCCGGCACTCGGCTGGATCGCGGTGGCCACCGGGCTCGCGGCCCTGGCGACGGTGGTGGTCGCAGCTTTCCTGCCGGTCAGTTCACCGGACCACTCGGGTCGATATGGCTCGGATCGAACTCGGCGTGCCGCTTGAACACGTACTTGTTCAACAGCCAGGTGATCGCCCACAACGCGACGCCGATCAGCATCAGCCACCCGGCGATCTTGTAGTCCGCCGAGGCGCGCCCTGACAGCGGGCTGGCCAGGTACACGCACAGGATCACACCGAGCAGCGGGAGCGCGGTCGGGGCGTGGAAGTGCTTGTGCTCGACCCGGTCCCGGCGCAGCACCAGGACGGCCACGTTCACGATCGCGAACACGCACAGCAGCAGGAGCGCCGTCGTCCCACCGAGCGCGGCCAGGTCGGCGTACCCGATCAGGACGAACGCGAGCAGCGTCGTGAACAGGATCGCGATCCACGGCGTCCGGCGCCGCCGCAGCACCCGGCCGAGCGGACCCGGCAGGACCTGCTCGTGCGACATGCCGTACAGCAGGCGGCTCGCCATCAGCATGTTGATCAACGCCGAGTTCGCCACCGCGAACATGGTTATCCAGGCGAACACCTCGAGCGGGAAGCCCGGCGCACCGGCCTGGACGACCTTCAGCAGCGGCGTGGCGCCCTCGTTCAGGTCTTCCGGTGAGACCAGGGCGACCGCGGAGATCGCGACCAGCACGTAGATGACGCCGGTGATGCACAGGCCGGTCAGCATCACCTTCGGGAAGATCCGGACCGGGTCCTTCGTCTCCTCGGCCATGTTCACCGAGTCCTCGAAGCCCACCATCGCGAAGAACGCGAGCGCGGTCGCCGCGGTGACCGCGCCGAACGGCGACTCGCCGGATGGGACGTTGAACTCGGTCAGCCGCGAGGTGTCGCCGTCGCCGCCGGCCAGCGCCCACGCGCCGATGCCGATCACGATCAGCAGACCGCTCAGTTCGACGCAGGTCAGTACGACGTTCGCCTTCACGCTCTCGCCGACGCCGCGCAGGTTGACCAGCGCGATCAGCGTCATGAACGCGAGCGCGGTGATCATCAGCAGCGACCCGCGGTCCGGATCGATGTCGGCGGCCGAGAAGAAGTTCGCGGCGAACGCCTTCGACGCGCTCGACGCCGAGGTGAGACCGGAACACATCACCGCGAACGTGAGCAGGAAGGTGAGCAAGTGGATCCCGAACGCCTTGTGCGTGTAGACGGCGGCGCCGCCGGCCTTCGGGTACTTCGTGACGAGTTCCAGATAGCTGGTCGCGGTCAGCAGCGCGACCACGAACGCACACAGGAACGGCAGCCAGACCGCCCCGCCGACCTCGCCGGCCACCTTCCCGGTCAGCGCGTACACGCCGGTACCGAGAATGTCCCCGACCACGAACAAGAGTAGTAGGCCGGGTCCCATGACCCGTTTGAGTTCAGGACGCTCGCCGGTCTGAGGTGCGGCGGCGCTGGGGCTTTCGCTCATCGTCGTCCTCCCTGGAATTCGGTGCGTCAGTCGACCACATTCCGGGGTGCATTCGCCACAGCCTGCGACCAAGGCCGTGGCCGGAAGGTGACCGGCGGCCTGGGAGCATAGGCCCGTGATGCACCTTCGTCTCATCGTCCCACCGGATCGCACCGGCCGCGTCCTGGACGCGCTCGTCGACGATCCACGGGTGACGAGCGTGGTCCGGCTGCCCGGCGCCGCGCAGCGACCGGCCGGCGACGTGCTCGAGTGCGACGTGACCCGGGAGGCGACCTCGGACATCCTCGCCTACCTCAAGGCTGAGGGCCTGTACGACGAGGGTTCGGTGGCGGTCGCCGACGTCGACGCCGCGCCGTCGCGGAACGCTCGCGAGACCGAGAAGGCCGCCCCCGGTGCGCCGGACGACGCGGTCATCTGGGACGCGGTCGTCGACCAGGCCTACAACGAGGCCAGCGGCTCCTGGGTCTATTACGCCTTCCTCACCCTGGCGACCATGATCGCGTCGGTTGCCGTGGTCACCGATTCGTCCATCCTGGTCGTCGGCGCGATGGTCGTCGGCCCCGAGTTCGGTGTCGTGGCCGCCCTCGCCGTCGGGCTGGCCATGCGCAACCGGGCCCTGACCTGGCGGTCCCTGCGTCTGCTGGTGCTCGGATTCGTGGTGGCCATCGCACTGGCGACAGCGGCTGCCCTGCTGGCCCGTGCCGTCGGGTGGATCGACGCCGGGTCCGTCACTGCGGACCGTCCACTCACCGGGTTCATCTGGCGGCCGGACAAGTGGTCGGCGGTCGTCGCTGTTCTGGCCGGCTGTGCTGGGGTGCTCTCACAGACCGCCGGACGGTCGAACGCGCTGGTCGGCGTCTTCATTTCGGTCACCACGGTGCCGGCGGCCGGCGATCTGGCCCTGTCGCTCGCGCTGTGGGTGCCGAGCCACATCGGCGGCGCAGCAGCGCAGCTCGGTATCAATCTGGCCGGCATGACGGTGGCCGGTGTCGTCACCCTGCTCGTGCAGCGCGTGGTCTGGCGGATCTATCTGCGGGTGAAGGGGCGAGGTCAGGCGGGCGCGCGCGTTGAGGCTTGACCGGACGTCCCCTGTCCGATCCGCGCGCGCCCGGCAGACACAGTCGTACCCCACTCGGGGTGGATTCGCACCTGCGGATCGCCTGACGTATGCCGGACATGGCGCGAAGTCGCCATTAACGGGAAAACGATTCCACCTGCATCCAGGAGACGGGATAGCCTGTCCGGGATCCGGGCGATGGGAGGGACGGATGCTGGAGACGGTGGGGGTCGATCCGCCTGACGAGGAGGCGTACCGCGCCCTGCTGACCGCGTCCGGGTGCGGGATCGCAGAGCTGGCCAAGCTCCTCGACCGCGACGAGCGCGAGGTCGCCGCGACTGTCGAGCGGCTGGAGACCCTCGGACTGCTGACCACCACGTCGGACCATCCGATGCGGCTGCTGCCGACCCGTCCCGACGTGGCCGTCGACGCCCTGGTCGCCGTACGTCGCGCCGAGCTGGACCGGGTTCGCGCCGAGGCAAGGGTGTTGCTGACGGAGCTGCGAGCGCAGGAGCAGCACCGGCCGGAGAACCTGGTCGAGGTCATCGTCGGTCAGGAGGCGATCGCGGCACGATTCGCGCAGTTGCTCAACGGGACCCTCGAAGAGTTGCTGGTGCTCGACCGGCCGCCGTACGCGTCGAAGACCGGGGAGTCGGAGCCGCGGGTGCACAGGCTGCTCAGCGACGGTGTGGTTGTCCGGGGCATCTACTCCCCCGACTCACTCGACCGTCCCGGCGGTGTCGACCAGGCCTACAGCGCGGCGGACGCCGGTGAGACATCGCGGATCCATCCGCAGCTGCCGATGAAGCTCGCTGTGTTCGACCGCCGGGCCGCGTTGATGCCGCTGGACGTTGACCAACTGGTCGACAGCGCTCTCGTCGTCCATCCGTGCGCATTGCTCGATGCACTGGTCGAGATGTTCACGCTGTTGTGGGACCAGGCAGTTCCGGTAGTGCCCGTGGTCAAGACCGACCCGCTCGACGCGCGGTTGATGACGCTGCTCGGCGCGGGCCTCAAGGACGACGCCATCGCCAGGCAGCTCGGGCTGAGCAGTCGCACGGTCGGCCGCCGGGTCGCCGAGCTGATGGAGACGCTGGGTGCGCGGACCCGGTTCCAGGCCGGCATCCACGCCCAGCGTCGCCATCTCCTCGAGGACTGAGTCAGCAGGCCGCCAGCATCTGCTGCAGCGCGGTCTTCTCGGCCGACTGCAGCGACAGGCCGTAGGTGTACTTCACCCAGATCCACTCGCGGGCGTAGATGCAGTGCACCGAGGCGTTGGTCGGCTTCCACTCGGACGGGTCCTTGTCGCCCTTGGACCGGTTGCTCGACGCCGACACCGCGATCAGCTGCGCGATGCTCAGGTCGTTCGCGAACTGCTGGCGGCGCGCCGTGGTCCAGCCGTTCGCACCGGACTTCCAGGCTTCGGCGAGCGGGACGATGTGGTCGATGTCGACGCCCGAGGAGTCGTTCACGTAGGTGGCGTCGTACACGCTGTACCAGCGACCGGTGGTCGGCTGGCAGCTGCTGTCGACGGTGACGCCGGTGCCGTCGCGCTTGAGCACTTGTTCACGGGTGTCGCAGCTACCGGACTGGGTGATCCAGTGCGGGAACAGGTCCCGGCTGTACCCGCTCGTCGAGCCCTCCGTCTTCACGGTGAGGCTCGCCAGCTGGGTGGCCGCCGTACCGGCCGACGGCGGGTCCGGTGGGTAGGCGAGCGCCGGTCCGGCGCTCAGGGTGAACGCCGCGGTCGCGGCGACTGCTGTCAGTGCAGCGGTGATCGAACGTCGCATTGGTCAGGCCTCCGAGGGTGGGGCGGATTCCCCCTGACGTACTGCCCTCAGCCTTCCCCGATCACAGGCGGTAAGAAACCACTCACCGGTGAAGGACGTGTGAACGGTCCGGTCAGTCGTGCTCGACGACGGTGAGTGTCCAGCCAGGGCCGGTGCGGTCGAGTTCGGCGTTCCAGCGTTCGCTAACCAGTTTGTGCAGGGATTTCGGGGTCCCGGGGTCCTTTCCGGACTCGAGCAGGTGCCGCGCGACCAGGCCGCGGGTGTGCTTGGCCATGTGCGACACGACCGTCCGAACACCGTCGCGTTCACGGACGACGTTGACCGAGACCCACTTGGCCGCCTGGTCACCGCTCGGGCGCCACGCGGCGACGTACGTCGAGGAGCGGCAGTCGACGATCACACCTCTGCTCTCCGACAGCGCGGCCGCCAGCGGATCACGCCAGACCGACGCCAGCGGTCCATGACCGGGCAGCGTCGTACCCATCGAGAGCCGGTACGGCGGTACGCGGTCGGCCGGCCGCAACGCGCCCCACGCCGCGGACACCACGAGCAGGCGGCTGCCCGCGCGGCGCTTGGTGCCCGCGGACATGCTGGCGTAGCCGAGCGCGTCGTACAGGACGCCGGAGTACAGCTCGGACACCGGCACCGCGGGCTCGGTGCGCCACCGGGTGTTGCGGTCGACCTCACCTTGCAGCGAGGCGCCGACGTCCAGAACGTCGTACGCGTCGGACGACGCAGACACCTTCGCCAGCGTCTCCAGGACCTGCTCGCGAACGGGGTTCAGCTCCGGGAACGAGAGCGTCGAGAAGTCGACGGCGCGACCGCGAGACCGTCCGGTTTTGCCCTCGGACGGCGGCAGCAGAATCAGCATCAGGTGAGCTCGTCCAGGGCGGCCAGGTCGGCGGCGGTGGGGTCCCACATCCCGGCCGCGACGTTCTGCGCGATCTGCTCCGGTGTGGTGGCGCCGGCGATCACCGAAGCGACCGCGGGCTGGGCCGCGAGGCCGCCGATCGCGACGTCGATCATGGTCAGGTCGCGCTCGGCCGCGAACGTCTCCAGCGCCTCGATCTTGTCGAAGTCGGCGCCGGCCAGACGGTCCGGCTGGGTCGCCAGCCGCGTCCCGGCAGGTGCCTCCGCGCCGCGCTTGTACTTGCCGGTGAGCAGGCCGGAGGAGAGCGGGAAGAACGGCAGTACGCCGATGCCGAGGTGCTCGCACGCGGGCACCAGTTCGTCCTCGACGTCGCGCTCGAGCAGCGAGTAGCGGTTCTGGGCGCTGATGAAGTGCTCGAGGCCGGCGGTCCGGGCGGCCCAGTCGGCGTCCACCACCTGCCAGCCGGCGAACTGGGAACTGCCGATGTACCGAACCTTGCCCTCGGCAACGAGCTCGGACAGCGCCGCAAGGGTCTCCTCGATCGGCGTGACCTGGTCCGGCAGGTGCAGCTGGTAGAGGTCGATCCAGTCGGTGCCCAGCCGCTGCAGACTCGATTCGACCGCCTTGCGGATGTACCGGCGGGAGGCGCGGGCACCCCAGTCCGGCCCGTTCACCCCGTGCATGTCGCCGCCGAACTTGGTCGCGATCACCACCTCGTCACGCCGGCCACCGAGGGCTTTGCCGAGCAGCTCTTCACTGAACCCGTGCTCGCCCTGGTAGACGTCCGCGGTGTCGAACAAGGTGATGCCCGCGTCCACCGCGGCGTTCACCACCACGTCCGTACGGGTCGCATCGAGCCGCCGCCCGAAGTTGTTGCAGCCGAGTCCGACCACGCTCACAGTCAGCCCTGAGTCACCCAGTTGCCGGTACTCCATCTCACTCATGTGCTCAGCCTAATCACGGCATACAGTGGCCCTCATGCCGAGTCTCACCGTGGACGGCGCCCGCACTCGGGCCGCCGCACTCTCCGTCCAGTCGTACGACGTCGATCTCGACCTCACCCAGGGCGAGCGCACGTTCGGATCCACCACCACCATCAGGTTCAACGCGTCGGATCAGACGACTTGGTTGGACGTGCAACCCGACGAGCTGTTGTCGGTGACGCTGAACGGCGCACCGGTCGACGTCGCCGGGCTGAACGACGGACGGCTCGAGCTCACCGGCCTCCAGCCGGACAACGTGCTCGTGGTCGGCGCCTCGATGGCGTACTCCCACGACGGTGAGGGACTGCACCGCGCGGTCGACGCAGCCGACGGTCTCGTCTACACCTACGCGATGTCGTTCCTGGACGCCGCGCCGCGCATCTTCGCGTGCTTCGACCAGCCCGATCTCAAGGCGCCGTACCGGCTGAAGGTGACCGCGCCGCCGGAGTGGCTGGTGCTCGGCAACGGAGCCGCGACCCAGGTCTCCCCCGGTCGCTGGGAGCTGACCGAGACGCTGCCGCTGTCGACGTACTTCGTCACCGTCGTGGCCGGGCCATACCACCAGCTGACCGATTCCCACGACGGGATCGCGCTGAGCGTGGTGTCGCGGCAGTCCCTGAAGGAAGCGCTGGACCGCGAGGCCGAGGACATCTTCCGGGTCACCAAGCAGGCCTTCGACGAGTACCACCGGATGTTCGGCTACCGGTACCCGTTCGGCGAGTACCACCAGGCGTTCGTGCCGGAGTTCAACGCAGGCGCGATGGAGAACCCGGGTTGCGTGACGTTCCGCGACTCGATGGTGTTCCGGTCCGCGGCGACCGACGCCGAGCGCGGCCAACGGGCCCGGACGATCGTGCACGAGATGGCGCACCAGTGGTTCGGCGACACCGTCACGATGCAGTGGTGGAACGACCTGTGGCTGAACGAGTCGTTCGCCGAGTACATGGCGCACCGGGTGTCGACCGCCGCGACCGACTACCAGGACAACTGGATCGACTTCGCCTTCATCCGGAAGTGGTGGGGTCTGCAGGCCGACCAGCGTTCGTCGACGCACCCGGTCGCGGCCGACGCGGTCAAGGACGCGCAGGCCTCCCTCGACGACTTCGACGGCATCTCCTACGCCAAGGGCGCGGCAGTGCTGAAGCAGCTCGCCGCCTACCTCGGTGACGACATCTTCCTGGCCGGCGTCAAGGCGCACATCGTCGCGCACGAGTTCGCCAACGCGACGTTCGCCGACCTGCTCGCGAAGTGGACCGAGGCCGGTGCCGTCAACCTCGACACCTGGGCGCAGAACTGGCTCCGCACCCCGGGCGTCGACACGATCAGCGCCGTCCGCACCGAGACCGGCATCAAGCTGCGCCGCGTGTCGCCGGTCGCACACCCGGCGACACGACCGCACAAGCTGACCGTCGGTGGGTACGACGCCGACGGCCGCGCGACCACGGTCGACGTACTGCTGGACGCGGACGAGGTCGACGTGCCGCTCGACTCGTCGGTCGCGGTGGTGATCCCGGACGCGGGAGACGACACCTGGGCGAAGATCCGGCTCGACGCCGACAGCCTGGCGAACCTCGCGACGGTGCTGCCGAAGATCGAGAGTGGGGTGACCCGGGCCGTCGTATTGAACAGCATCCGGGACGCGGTCGCGGACGCCGAGCTCGACCCGAAGCTCGGCTTCGAGGTGCTGCTCAGCATGCTGCCCGGCGAGACCAGCGACATCGCGGTCTCGTCGATTGTCGGATGGGCGCAGAGCCGGCTGCTCGGCATCTACCTGCCCTACGAGCCGTACCGCGGCCGGCTGGCCGACGTACTGGCCGAGCGGCTCCGGTCGGCGCCGGCGGGCAGCAGCCTGCAGCTCGCCGTGGCCCGCGGCCTGGTCAAGCTGACCGACGACGTGGACCTGCTGCAGGGCTGGCTGAGCGGCAGCGACGTACCCGAAGGACTCCCGGTCGACGCCGAGCTGCGCTGGATGGTGACACTGCAGCTGGCTCGCCTCGGCGCGATCGGCGATGCCGACATCGACGCCGAGCTCGCCCGCGACAACACCTCCGAGGGTGTCGTGCACGCCACCGAGTGCCGGGCCGCGCTGCCGACGCCGGAGGCCAAGGAGCGGGCCTGGGCGATCATCATGGCCGACGCCGACGTCGCGAACTACGAGCTGTACGCCGCCGGCACGGGCTTCTGGCACCCGGCGCAGGCCGAGCTCACCGCGCCGTACGTCGACCGGTTCTTCGCCGAGATCGGGGGCACCGCCAAGTTCCGTTCCGGCTGGGTCATCGGGACCAGCGCGCACACGTCGTTCCCGCGGTACGCGATCGACGAGCGTGTGGTCCGGCTGGCCGGTGAACTGGCTGCCGACGATTCGGTCGCGGCCGGAATCCAGCGTGCAGTCGGCGACGACACCGACGACATCAAGCGTGCTCTGGCGGTCCGTTCGGCGTTCGGTGACTGAGTCCTGAGTCGCGGTCACACCGTGTTGTGACTACTGTGACTGGTGTGATCACAAGGACCCTTGTGAGCAGGCAAGATGTGATTTCGTGACAGAACCTCCACAATGACCGGGCGGCACGGCGCGCCGGTCTTGGTCAGGCAGCACGTCACGGGAGAGACTGTCGAGAACCGCACAGGAGAACAAAGGCAATGCGCGAGGCGAGGCTCGTCGGTCTGAGCCAGGATGGCAGGCAACTCATCCTGGCGCTGGCAGAGACGGGTGAGGAGTTCGCCGTTCCGGTCGACGACCGGTTGCGTGCGGCCCTGCGCGGCGACCGTGCCCGACTCGGCCAGCTGGAGATTCAAATGGAGAGCGCGCTGCGCCCACGAGACATCCAGGCTCGTATCCGCGCCGGCGAAAGTCCCGAGGCGGTCGCGGCCGTCGCCCAGATGCCGATGGAACGCGTGATGGCGTTCGCCGGTCCGGTCCTGGCCGAGCGGGACCACATCGCGAGCCTCGCGCAGCGCGCCTCTGTCCGCCGTCGTGGCGGTGCCGACGCCCCGACCCGCAACCTCGATGCCTGGGTCACCGAGCGGCTCCGCACCCGTCAGGTCGACCCGACATCGGCCGAGTGGGATGCCTGGCGGCGTGACGACGGCCGCTGGGCGGTCCGGGTCTCCTACTTCGTCGCGGCCGAGGACGCGGAGGAGCAGAAGGAAGAGAAGATCGCTATGTTCGCGTACGACGCTCCTGGTCGGTACGCGGTCCCCGACGACGACGAGGCCCGGTGGCTGGTGGGTGAGCAGGCGCAGGTGCTGCCGCCGCCGGTCCAGCCCGCGCACCAGCCGGGCGAGCGCCGGCTGAGCGCGGTGGCCGACATCGACCTGTCCATCGCGCCCGACCATGGGGCCGACAGCTACGAGGCCGGCTTCGAGGACACCGTCAGCCTGCCACGGCGAAACCAGCCGGTTTCCCGAGAGGCCGGCCATGACGGCCACACCACGCGCGACGCCGAGCGTGGTCCGCGCCGGGTGCACTCGGTGCCGGACCCGGACGAGGAGCCGACGCTGATCGACGTACCGGTCGAGCAGCCGCCGACGCTGCGTCCGGCCGTTCGTGCCGTCGAGCGTCCCACTCAGCTGCCGGCCGAGGCTGCCTCGATGGCTCCGCCCGAGGAGCGTGCTGCCGCGCGCGAGAACCCGTTCACCGAGCGCCGCGCCACTCCGGATCGCACTCCCGCAGCTCCTGTGCGCCAGGCACCCGAGTCCCGCCCTGCCGAGCGCCCGGCTGGTCGCACTACTCCGGTGGAGCGTCCCGCTCCGGCCGATCACCGCTCTGCGCCGACCACTCCGGCACCTGCCGAGTCGACGCCGGCTCCGGTCGAGGCACCCGCGCCCAAGCAGCCGGCCACTACCGAGCCGCCTGCCGCGCCCGCGGTCGCTTCCGACGCCGACGCCGACGCCGTGCCTGCGGCGAAGGAAGAAGCTCCGGCGGAGCCGAAGAAGAAGCCGGCCCGCCGCAACGCCAAGCGCGCGAGCGTCCCGAGCTGGGACGAGATCATGTTCGGCAAGAAAGCCGACTGATCCCGCGTTGCCTGACCCATCACGGACTGTCGTCCCAGATGGCGGACCGTGTTTGGCAGGGTCTTCGGGCTCTGCCATGATCTTCGGCATGTTCCTGCTGTGTTGTTGCTGTTGTCGCTGACGCGCGCCGTCTCCGGCGCACGAGGCCCTGCCCCTTTCCGTGGCCCGCCCGCCGACACCAGCACTCACAGGATCTTTCCCCATGAATCTCCCGGCTCTCGCCGACCTGCTCGCGTCCCGTGGCCTCCGGCTGCTGCCCGGCTCCCACGCCGTACCGGTCGAGCTGCTCGTTCAGTTGCCTGACGCAACGCTCGCCCAGTTCACCGCACGCGGTACGACGCTCCGCCTGCGCCGCTTCTCCCCCGACGCGCTCACCGCGATCACGATCGCCGCCGAGTGCGGTTGCGGTGACCACCACCCGCAGTCCGGCCCGGCCCGCGTCACCCTCAGCAGGTACGCCGTACCGCTCGACGAGCACACCCTCGACGGCGAACTCCACTTCGGCTGGCAGAACCACGAAGCCGGCCTCCTCCGTCTACCCGTCGCCGCCACCCACTTCTTCACCCTCCTCGACCAAGCCGACACCCCCACCCGAGAACTCGTCGGCGTCGCCTGACCCTTCACCACCATCCGAGTGGATATCAGGCCTTCTGTCTGATGGGTGGTCGGTTTCGGCCGAGGTGGCGGCGTGCAGATGGACAGGAGGTGTCGGGCCGACAGGTAGTGCGGTTGAGCGCGCGTGCTTCCTATGTACGGTGTATCGCAGGTGCACTACCTGTCGCTCTGCACACCGCCGGTCGATGACCCGCACATTGTCCTGGCCATCACCTTGCCGCTGGGTCAGGAGGCGGCGCGGTGCGGGTCAGGGGCGGCGGTGGGCGGGCTCGTGGGTGTCGTAGTGAGTGCGGGCCTCCTCGACCTTCGCGAGGTTCGGGGACCATTCGGCGAGGGAGTGGAAGAGTGGGGCGAGGCTGCGGCCGAGGTCGGTGATCTCGTACTCGACCCGTGGCGGCACCTCCGGGTAGTACGTGCGCTGCACCAGCCCGTCGCGTTCGAGCTGACGGAGCCGCTGGGTGAGGACCTTCGGCGTGATCACCCCGATCCGCCGCTCGAGCTCGACGAACCGCTGACGCCCGTACTCGTTCAGCGTCCACAGGATCGGCGTCGTCCACCGGCTGAAGACCAGATCGACCACCGGCGCGATCGGACACGCCTGCACCGGCTCCACCTCTGTGCGCTCGCTCACAAATCGCCTCCCGGCCAATACTTTCCTCTAGGTACCTACTATTCCACGGCAAGTAGCGTCCTCGTCAGTCAACGAACGAGGAGCGAACATGATCGTGATCACCGGAGCCACCGGCAACGTCGGCCGTCCACTCGTCCAGGCGCTGACCGCCGCGGGCGAGGAGGTGACGGCGGTGTCCCGGCGGGCCGCCGAGGTGCCGGAGGGGGTTCGACACCACCGGGCCGACCTGTCCCGACCCGAGACCCTCGAGCCCGCCCTGGACGGAGCCGAGGCGGTCTTCCTCCTGACCGGCGCCGAGTTCCTGGCCGGCGGGAACCTGAACGACGTCATGAATGTGGTCCGGGCTGCCGGGGTCGAGCGGGTCGTGCTGCTGTCCTCGCAGGGCGTCGGCACCAAGCGGCACCCGTCAGACCACGAGGATGCGCTGACCCGGTCAGGTCTCGACTGGGTGATCCTGCGGCCCGGCAACTTCGACTCCAACGCGCTGCAGTGGGCGCCGGCGGTCCGGGCTCAGCGAGTGCTGGAGGCGCCGTTCGCCGAGGTCGCGCTGCCCGCGATCGATCCGGCCGATATCGCCGAGGTTGCCGCGGTGACGCTCACGGACCCCGCCCACGCGAGCAACACCTACACGCTCACCGGGCCGGCTCCGATCTCGCCGCGGCAGCAGGCTCACGAGATCGCGCTGGCGCTGAACGAGCCGGTGCGGTTCGTCGAGCTGACCCGCACCGAGGCCCGGGACCGGATGGTGCGCTTCATGCCCAGGCCGGTGGTCGACGCGACACTGGACGTCCTGGGGTCGCCGTCGGCGGAGGAGCAGGAGGTCAGCCCGGACGTCGAGAAGGTGCTCGGCAGGCCCGCACGGACCTTCGCGGACTGGGCCACCCGCAACGTCGGGGCCTTCAGGTAGCTCGCACGAGCGGCAGGAAGACGTCGTCGACGAGCGAGGTCAGCGTCGACGCGGCGACCGGCTCGCTGGTGAAGAGCATCTCGTGGCGCAGCAGATTGGTGGGCGCGGTGAGCACCCGGTCCGGAACGTCCGCGGTCGGGATCTCGCCGCGCGCCGCGGCCCGCCGCACGATGGTCGCCATCACGCCGGTCATCCGGCTGGAGACCTCCGGATCCAGATCCGGCGCCTCGGCGAGCAGCCCATGGACAATGTCAGGCCCGAGTGAGGCGAAGCGGTCGGCCATCCGCTGCAGGACGGCGAGCACATCGTCGCGCAGACTCCCGGTGTCGGGGATGTCCTCGACGATCGAGCCGGCGCGATACCGCATCGCGGCGATCACCAACTCGGCCCGGTTCCTCCATCGCCGGTACAGCACCTGCTTGCCGGTGTGGGCCCGCGCCGCGACCCTCTCCATCGTCAACCCTGCGTAGCCGGACTCCAGCAGCTCGTCCCACGCAGCATCGAGCAGCACAGCCTCGAGTTCGGCACCCCGCCGGCGCTGCGTCTGCTCCATTGCTCGCCTCCCAACAAGAGACCTTGCGTCTCCTAACGACCCGAGTCTACTCTGAAACTCGTAAGAGACGAACCGTCTCTAAGGGGATTCTCAGATGACCACCACAACCACTCCCGACCGCCTGGATCGCGCGGTCCTGAAACTCGCCGGCGTCCTCGTGCTCGGCGCGCTCGCCCCACTGCTCGACAGCACGATCGTCAACGTCGCGATCCACACCCTCGGCGCCGAACTGCACACGGGCGTGTCTACCGGCCAATGGGTCAGTACGGCGTACCTGCTGGCGCTGGCGATCGCGATTCCGATCACCGGATGGTCGGCCAACCGGTTCGGCGCCAAGCGGATGTGGGTCGTCGCGCTGGCTCTGTTCCTGGCCGGCTCGATGCTGTGCGGAGTCGCGTGGAACATCGAGTCGCTGATCGCGTTCCGGGTGATCCAGGGCCTCGGCGGCGGGCTGATGCTCCCGATCCTGCAGACCCTGCTGTTCCGAGCGGCGGGCCGCGAGCGGATGGGCCGCCTGATGGCCGTCGTCACCCTGCCCGCACTGATCGGACCGATCCTCGGCCCGGTGATCGGCGGCCTGATGATCGCCCACCTCGACTGGCGCTGGATCTTCTACGTCAACGTCCCGATCTGCCTCGCCGCGATCACCCTCGCCGTCCGCGTACTCAAGCCGGACCCGCAACCGACGGCGGCCGCGCTCGACGTGACCGGGCTCCTGCTCGTCTCCCCCGCGCTCGCAGGCATCATCTACGGCCTCACCCAGGTCGGCACCCATGGCGGCTTCGGCCACGCCGATGTCCTGCTGCCGATCGGCCTCGGCATCGTCCTCCTGATCGCCTTCGCGCTCCGGCGTACCGATGGGCCGCTCATCGACCTCGGCCTGTTCCGAACGCGATCATTCGCCGCGTCGACCACCCTGCTCTTCCTGACCGGTTTCGCCCTGTACGGCGCGATGCTCCTGCTGCCGCTGTTCTACCAACAGGCCCGCGGCGAGAGCGTGGTCGCGGCCGGACTCCTGCTCGTGCCGCAGGGCATCGGCAGTCTCCTCGCCCGCACGGCCGGCGGCCTCACCGACCGGTTCGGCCCTCGACCGGTGGTGTTCGCGGGCATTCTCCTCACTGTCGCCGGGACGATCCCGTTCGCCTTCGCGGGTACGGCGTACTGGGTGCTGGCGGTCGCGCTCGTCGTGCGCGGTGCCGGACTGAGCGCCGTCAGCTTGTCGGTGATGGTCGGCGCCTTCCGCGATCTGGAGCCGCAGCAGATCCCGGACGGAAGCAGCACGACCCGGATCATGCAGCAGTTGGGTGGTGCCTTCGGTGCCGCGACGTTGGCCGTGGTCCTGCAGAGCAACCTCATCGGGCACCCGGCGTCGACCGCCTATGCGACCAGCTTCTGGTGGGCCATCGCCTTCACCGCTGTCGCCGCGGTACCTGCCCTCTTCCTACCGGCTGTCAGGCGGTGACCCGGAGCAGAAGCTTGCCAGTGGTGACGCCGGACTCGATCCGCCGATGCGCGTCGGCGGCCTCTTGCAGGGAGAGGGTCTCGGTCCGGACCTCGAGCTGACCGCGGGCGGCCGCTTCGACGGCCCGGCGCAACCCCGCGCCTGCCGCGGCGGGGTTTGCGGCGGCGAACGCGGCGAGGTTGAACCCGGACACCGTCTTGTTCGTGAACCACAGCTCGTTGGCCGAGATGCCGACGTCCTCGGCGCCGGAGGCATTGCCCATCACGACCAGGCGCCCCATGGGCGCCAACCGATCCAGACTCGTCCGCCGACTCGCACCGCCGACCATGTCGACGACGACGTCGAACTCCCCCGCATCGACCACGTCATCGCGCAGGATCACCTCGTCGTAGCCGAACGCCTTGGCGGCCGCGATCTTCTCCGGCCGACCGACGGTCCCGACGATCCGGCCGGCACCGAGCAGACGGGCCGCCTGACCGAGCTGGCTGCCCACACCACCAGCGGCGGCGTGCACCAGCACGCTCTCGCCCGGCTCGATCCGCGCCACCCGGTCAAGCACCAGGAACGCCGTCGTACTGTTCGACGGCAACGCGGCCGCCAGCTCCAGGGCGAGTCCATAGTCGTCCAGCGGTACGACGAGCTCGGCGGCGGTGGTGACGACCTCGGCGTACCCGCCGCTGTCGACAATCGTCAGCGCCGCGACCGGCTGCCCGACCGAGAGGCCCTCGACACCGGGGCCGAGAGCCCGGATCCGGCCCGACACCTCGATGCCGGGCACGAACGGCAGCGGGACGTCCACGACGCCCTGCCGGTAGAGGACCTCCGCGAAGTTGGCACCCGCGTAGGCGACGTCGATCGCCACCTGTCCGGCCGCCGGGACAGGGATCGGGACGGTGTCGAGGCGCAGTACGTCGGCTGGGCCGAAGGAGGGGATGGTGACTGCGGTCATCTGCGTGTTCTCGCTCATGGCAACGATCCTGCGAGCCGGGCGGACGAACAGGCAGTGTCAGTTCATGGTGGGTGTGTCACCACCAGGCTGCGACGCCATCAGGCGCTCGAGCCGCTCCTCGGTGTCGGTGCCCGGACGCGGGTTGTGCAGGATCAGGTGATGACCCGGGTGTTCGAGCACCGGGAACATCGTCGCGTCGAACACGAGCAGCCCCGCCTCGGGATGTGCCACGGCCTTCACAGCGTTGAGATGCTCAGCCGCGTCGTGCCGCGCCCACAGTTCGGCGAACTCCGGGCTGACCGCCGCGAGGTCGGTCGCGATCCGGTCGAACTCCGGGTCGTCGGGATAGCGAGCCGCGTCGGCCCGGAAGCCGGCGGCTACGTCCGGCGCCGCCTCGTCCCAGTGCTCGTGCAGTCCGCGGAAGCGCGCGTTGGTGAAGTACGAGACCAGGCAGTTGTGGTCGGTCTCGCCGTACCCGAAGACTCGGCGGGCGACGTCGTTCACTGCGGTGAAGTTCCAGTGCCGGTCGCGGATGTAGGCGGGGCGTGGTGACCAGGCGTCGAGCAGCCGCTGCATCTCGGGCGAGGCGGGCACCGTTGGCGCTGCGTCCCGCTGTGGGGGGTTCAGCCCGGCCAGGCGGTAGAGATGGGCGCGTTCGGCATAGTCCAGCAGCAGCACCCGAGCCACCGAGTCGAGGACTTCTTCGGAGACCTTGATGTCGCGACCCTGCTCCAGCCAGGTGTACCAGGACACCCCGACCCCGGCGAGGACGGCGACCTCCTCGCGGCGCAGGCCCGGCGTACGGCGGTTCCCGGCCGCGGGCAGTCCGACCTGTGACGGGGTCAACCGCTCCCGGCGACTGCGCAGGTACTCACGGAGTTCGGTCTGCCGGCGGCTGCGCGCCGCGCCTCCACGCTGATCCGTCCCCACTCGCGCAACGCTACCGGAGGCCCCTTTCCGGAGCTGGATGCTGGGCCCTTGAATAAGTAACACGCTTGGTTTAACTTATCCGCGCAGCTGCTCTCGCGTGTACTTCCGGCCCGCCACCTGGAGGTTTCAGCATGTCCAGACGCCTGCTCGCGCGGGTTCTTCCCGCCGTGCTGCTCGCCAGCGTCATCGCCGTACCGGCGGCTCAGGCCGCCACCATGTATCCGAGCGGCGTGGGCGCCGACCTCGGACCGACCCCGACCACGCTCGGCGTGAAGCCCGCCGCCGGCGACGACCCCGCCGGGTTGCGTACCGGCACCGAGCAGGGCCGCACGTACTGGCAGACCAACCAGGCTGCCGGCACCGGCTACCTGGAGTTCGACGTCGACCGTGACTATGTCGACGAGATCGGCACCGACGACGTCCTGGTGACGGTGACCTATCTCGACAGCGGATCCGGCACCCTCGAGCTCCAGTACGACGCCGCCACGAACCCGCAGGCCGACGCGACCGACGTCCAACTGACCAACACGGGTCAGTGGCGGACCGGCACGTTCGAGCTCACCGGCATCGGCTTCACCGACCGCCTCGGCGACGCCGACGTCCGCCTGTTCGGCAGCGCCGACATCACCATCTCGAGCCTCCGGATCAGTACGGCGGGAGCCTCGGTCCAGCTCGGGGCGTCGCCGATCCAGTCCGGCATCAGCCCTCGCGCCGGCGACCGGCCCGAGAACCTGATCACCGGCGTGCAGGACGGCCGCCCGTACTGGCAGACCGACCACTCCGCGCCGTCGCCGGGCACGAACTTCTTCTACATGAACGTCGCCGACACCTACCTGTACGACAACCAGAGCCTGGTGCTGATCAGCGTCGACTACTTCGACGCGGGCAGCGGGCAGTTCGGCCTGCACTACGACTCCCCCGGCGAGACGATCCCGGAGAAGTTCAAGAACTCCGAGGTGGTCCAGTACGGCGGCACCAACACCTGGAAGACGCACACGTTCGCGCTCCCCGACGCCGTGATGACGAACCGCTCGAACGGCGGCGACTTCCGCATCCACAACGGCGACGGCTCGGTCGACCTCAAGGTCGCCGCCGTCCGCGTCGCCAAAGTCGCGACGACTCTCGATGTCACCGAGGGCCTGCTCGACCTGATCGACGAGGCCGCCAGGGTCGAGAAGGCTTCCCGCGAAGGCACCCGCGACGGTCAGTTCCCAGCCGGCAGCCGCGCCATTTTGCGAGCGGCGATCGACGACGCCCGCGCGATCGCAGCCACTCCAGGGGTGACCGACGTACAGGTGAAGGCGGCCTTGCAGACGCTGCAGGTGAAGCTCGACGCCTTCACGGCGTCCGCTGTCGACACCAACTTCGCAGCCAGCGGTACGGCGTCCGCCAGCGGAGGCACCGGTGTCACGAACGTCAACGACGGCAACCACGACACCGCCTGGACCAGCGGCCAGGGCGACTCGTGGCTCCAACTCGACCTGGGCAAGCCGCGATCGGTGAACGACGTACGGGTCGAATGGGCGGAGGCGTACTCCCCCGACTACACCGTCCAGGTGTCGACGGACGGCCGGACGTTCACTGCCGTCGGACGCATCGGGTCACCCGGTGGCAACCAGATCAGCCGGACCCGCTTCGCGACCACCACGGCCCGGTACGTCCGGGTCGCGATGACCGGCGCAGACTCGTTCACCGTCAAGGAGCTCCAGCTCCGGCTGAGCCCGGTCGTCGCCGCGAAGCCGCGGCTCGTGCAGACGACCAACCCGACCGAGGACGGCGTGATCGCCGACTTCGACGCCACCCAGTACGGCGCCGACCGCTCCGGCCGAAGCGATTCGACCAAGGCGATCCAGCAGGCCATCTACGCGTGCCAGGACGCGGGCGGCGGGACCGTCTGGCTGCCGGCCGGCAGGTACAAGGTCACGGACACCATCGAGGTGCACGCGTTCTGCACCCTCCGCGGTGACCATGGCGAGAAGCTCGGGACCGGGACTGTGATCGTCGCGGATCTTGCCTCCGGCAACGACGGGCCGAGCCTGTTCCGGATCGGCGGCAGCGCCGGCGTCCTCGGCGTCACCACGTACTACCCGAACCAGAACGCCACCGACCCGGTCCCGTACAACTACACCTTCGAGATCCCCGGCGGCGCCTGGATCGGCAACGAGAACTACATGATGGCGACCGTCGCCGACGTCACCATGCTCAACTCGTACCGCGGTATCGGCATCAGCACGATGCCGAACGACCACGGCAACGCACCGAGCTCCGGCCAGGTGCACGAGTCCAGCACGATCCGCAACATCCGCGGCACCGCACTCTTCGAGGGAGCCCGCGCGTACAACGGCGCCGACGTCGGCACCTGGGAGAACGTTGCGTTCAGCAACTCCTTCTGGGCGGACGCGCCGGCCGCCTACCACCCGCCGGCGCGGACCGCACTCGACGCCTGGACGAGGGCCCACGGCACCGGTCTCGTCCTCGGCGACCTCGAGTGGGACCAGTTCCACCGGATCTCGATCACCGACTACCACGTCGGCATCCACGTGGTCGCCGGTCAACGGGCCCAGTTCACCGGCAGCTTCCTCCAGCCGGACGTACGCCGTACCGACATCGGCGTGCTGGTCGACGTGATGGACGACCGCTGGGGTATGACGCTCGCGGCAGGCAGGATCGAGGGCAGTGACCACGCGATCCAGAACAACTCGCGCGGCTACGTGAAGGTCACCGGGACCACGCTCACCGGCGCGGTCGACGGCATCGTGCACAGGATGTCCGGCACGGCGCCGACGTACTCGCAGGAACCACTGCCAAAACCGAGGCAGTCCCTGTACGTCGTCGACGCCCCGCACGGGGTCGGGTATCTGCCGGCCGCCGACGCGACAAGCGCCGTACAGAAGGTGCTCGACAAGGCTGGGCGGGACGGCGGCGGCATCGTCTACCTGCCCGCCGGGTGGTACCGGATCAGCACACACCTCCAGGTCCCCGCGAAGGTCGAGTTGCGCGGAGCGTCCGCGGTACCGAACCGGGATCAGGGCGGCGCCAGCGGCGGGACCGTTCTGCAGGCCTTCGAGAAGGACACCGAGACTGCGCTGATCACGTTGCAGAACCGCGCGGGTGTGCGCGGGCTGCGGGTCTTCTACCCCGACAACAACCCCGGCAGGGCCGAAGGCGTCGTGCCCTACCCGTACGCGATCCGCGGTCACGCCGGCGGGAACTACGTGATCAACGCCGGCTTCCCGAACGCCTGGAACGGGATCGACCTCAGTGGTGACGACGTCGTCGTCCGCAAGGTCGCCGGGGCGTTCTTCGACCACGCGATCGCGATCGGCCCGGGCGACAACGGCCGGATCGAGGGCGTGCTGTCGAACGGGAACGCGGTCACCCGGGTCGGCTACCAGCAGCCGTACTGGATGAACGAGGGCAGCATCTTCGAACTCGTCATCGACAAGTACATGCGCAAGACCGCCAAGATCGTCACCGTCGACGGTGCCCGCGGCCTGACGCTGCTGAACGTGTTCGCGTACGGCTTCCACGACGGGCTCGTGGTGAACAGCGGCCAGGTGGACGCGTTCAACCTGGGCACCGACAACCTCGGCACCGACGGTCACACCGTCAAGGTGGTGAGCGGCGACGTCGAGGCCACCAACCTGGCCCGCTACAACGGCGCGACCCTGTCCGGTCCGGCCACGCTACGCAACGTGATGGTGATCAACGTCGTCCAGCGCAGCATCAAGGTCCAGACCAGCGGTCCGGGCACCGCGACAATCGCCGGAAACGAGTCCGAACCGGGCACCTACGAGGTCGGCGCGCAGGTCACAGTGACGGCGGCGCCGACATCGGATAGCGTTTTCCAGAACTGGACCGTCGACGGCGTGGTGGTCTCGACCGACGCGTCGTACACCTTCACCGTCGCCACCGACCAGGTACTGACCGCGAATTTCCAGGCCAAGTAGGAGCGAGATGGCTGACGCACAACATCAGGTCGCGATCGTGGGCTGCGGCATCATCGGCCGCACCCACGCGGACACCATCGCGGCACGGCCCGACGCGACCGTGACCGCCCTCGTCGACGTCGACGAGGGTGCCCGTGAGGCGCTGGCGGCCCGGCTGAAGGAGGCGGGCCAGCCGGAGCCCAAGGTGTACGACGACCTGCCCGCGGCGCTCAGCGGATCGGAGGTCTCGCTGGTCGCGATCTGCACACCGAGCGGTACGCACGCCGACCTGGCCGAGCAGGCGCTGAACGACAAGAAGCATGTCGTGGTCGAGAAGCCGCTCGACGTCGACCCGGCCCGGGCCCGCCGCTTCGGCGCGGCGGCCGCCCGGGCGGCGAGCCAGGGTGTGGTCGTGTCCGTGATCAGCCAGCACCGCTTCGATGCGGGCAGCCTGGTGGTCAAGGAGGCGATCGACTCCGGCCGGTTCGGTCAGCTCACGTCGTGCGTCGCGACGGTTGCCTGGTGGCGCAGCGACGAGTACTACGCCTCAGCGGACTGGCGTGGGACGTGGGCCCAGGACGGTGGCGGCGCGCTGATGAACCAGGGTGTGCACACGGTCGACCTGATGCTGTGGTTCATGGGCCGGCCGGTGCAGATCCAGGCGCAGGCGGTGCGGTCGACGCACCACGCGATCGAGGTCGAGGACACCTTGGTCGCGACGCTGACCTTCGAGTCCGGTGCCGTCGGTACCCTGCACGCGACGACCGCGGCCTTCCCCGGTGGCCGCACACGGGTGTCGGTGCACGGCACCGAGGGCGGTGCCGAGGTGGAGGACGACCTGCTGCGGCGCCTGAACGTCGACGGCGTCAAGGACGAGGCGCCCGTGGACGCCGGTCCGCCCGGCGGTCACGAGGCGCAGTACGAGGACATCCTGACGGCGATCGCGGAGGGCGGACAGCCCGGGCTCAGTGTCCGGGACGGGATCGAGGCACTCGCCACGGTCCGTGCGGTCTACATCGCGTCGACCCTGCAACGGCCGGTCAAGTTCCTCGACGTCCTCGAAGGCCGCTACGACGACGTCGAGGTCTCCCGAGGCATCCGCCTCCCACCCAACTGACCGGCCGTCGATAGCGGGTTGTTTCACCGCCGGCGCGAAATCAACGCGTCAGCGGTGACACAACCTGCCAGTGATCACGCGCCGGGTTCGCGGTCGTTGAGGATGCGCTGGTAGAGGTTGGAGTCCTGCCAGGCGCCATTGATGTGCAGGTACGTCGGGGCGACGCCGATCTGGACGAAGCCGGTGCGCTCGAGGACCCGTTGGGACGCGACATTGCGCGTCATCGTGCTGGCCGCGATCCGGTGCATCTTCAGCTCGGTGTCGGCGATCTCCGCGACCAGGTTGACTGCCCGCGTGGCGAGCCCACGACCGACCGCCTCGAGGGCGAGCCAATATCCGATGCTCGCGCTGCGGAACGGGCCGGGCACCACATCCTGCAAGGTGAAACTTCCGACAACTCGGTCGTCCTCGAACAGCAGCCACGGCACGACCACGCCGTTCTTGTAGCGCTCGAGCGTCATCGTGAGCCGTTCCAGCTGACCTGCAGGGGTGAGCCAGTTGGCCGGACGCTTGGGCTCCCAGGGGCTGAGGTGGTCCCAGCTGCGGGTGTAGGCGTCGGCGAGGGCGGGAGCGTCGTCCAGGGAGGCGATCCGGAGTTCGACTTCCGGGGTGAGTTGGCGGGGTGAAATCACTTCGGCAGCCTACGTGCCTGACTGGATCCGCTGACCCGAGGGGTGAACGCGTCGTGGAAGATCGTCGACGCGGCGCCGACCGCGGCCGCGTCGGTCTGCAGCATCGACTCCTCCACCTCGACGGGACGGGTCTCCCGCGCGACCGGATGCGCGTTCACCGCGCGGCCGATCTCGGCCAGGAAGATCTCCGAGATCTCCTTGCCGAACGCCGGCCCGCCGAGCACGATCAGGTCGATGTCGAGCAGGTCGACCAGCCCGACCGCGCCCTGACCGACCACCCGCGCGACCTGGGTGACTGCCTTCCGTGCCGCCTCGTCACCGTCGGCCGCCGCCTTGCACACCGCCTTGTACCGCTTGGCCTCGTCGGTCGCGCTCGGGTCGGTCTCGACGTACCCGTACTCCGCCGCGATCACCGGCAGTGAGGCGGTCGGGTTGCACTCGGGCACCATCCGCGGCCCGTTCTCCGCGTCCCACTCCCCCATCCGCAGCGCCGCGATCTGGCCGAACTCCCCAGCGTTCGCCGTACCGCCGCGATAGATCGAGCCGTTCAGGATCAGGCCGCTGCCGACGCCGGTACCGAGATAGAGGTAGGCGAAGTCGCGGGCCCTGGCCGAGCGGCCGATCCAGCGTTCACCGATGGCGGCCGCCGTACCGTCCTTCTCGACCAGGACCGGGTGGTTGAGCTTCTCCTGCAGCAACTGGCGGATCTTCAGCCCGCGCCAGGCCGGCTGCAGCGGCAGCGCGAGCAGGGAGCCGTCCGCGTCGATCGGCCCGGGTACGGCGACGCCCACGCCGAGCATCGAGTCGAGGTCGACCTGGCTGATGCTCAGCGCCGCGGTCACGGTCGCCGCGGTCAGATCGACCAGCCGGCCGGCGTCGAGATCGTCGGCGAGGTCGACAGTCTCGCGCCGCACGATCGTGCCGTCGAGGTCGACCACCGCGACCGTGAGCAGCTCAGGATCGATGTGGATGCCGACCGCGTGGGCCGCGTTCGAGCGCATCCGGACCGGCGTCCGCGGCTTGCCGAGCCGTTCGGCGCGCTCCTGCGCCTCCTCCACCAGCAGTCCCTGGTGCAGCAGGATGCGCAGGATCCGCGACACCGACTGCTGGGTCAGGCCGGTCCGGCGGGAGATCTCGGTCCGGCTGATGGTGCCGGCCAGCCGGATCGTCTCGATGATCACGGCCTCGTTGAAGGAGCCCAGGTCGTACTGGTTCGCGCCGGCGCGCCGCAACTCCGTCAGCACCGCTTTCTGGCCTGATTGGTCGTCCGTGCTCATCGCCCACCTCCCCGTCTGTCCCGATTAGCCGCGATCGTACTGCGCGTGAGCAGCTGTCACGGTGCTTCCAGCGCACCGTCGGGGCGCCGTACGCCGGCCGCCCACTCGTCGTGTCCGGACAGTTGCGCGGGATAACGTGCCGCCGCCTCCAGATCGATGTCGATCCCCCAGCCGGGCGCCTCGTTCGGCCGCAGCCAGCCGTCCTCGATCCGCAGCGTGCCGGGGAACACCTCGTGCGTCGCCTCGTTGTACAGGTGACCCTCTTGGATGCCGAAGGCAACAGAGCTGACGTCGAGGGCGACGTTCGCGGCGGCGCCGATCGGCGAGGTGTCGCCCGGGCCGTGCCACGCCGTACGGACACCACACAGCTCGGCCAGGTCAGCAAGCTTCCGGGCCGGGGTCAGTCCGCCGATGTCGGAGACGTGCGAGCGGATGAAGTCCACGCCCAGGTCGCGGACCAGCCGGACCGCGTCACCCATCGACGTCGTCAGCTCACCGACCGCCAGCGGCACCGGAGAGGCGGCGCGGACCTCCGGCAGCCGATCCCAGTGCTCGGGCGGCAGCACGTCCTCGAGGAAGAACAGACCGTACGGCTCGAGCGACCTCGCCAGCAGCACGGCCTCCTTGGGCGTCAGCCGGGAGTGGACGTCGTGCAGCAGTTCGATGTTGTCCGGCAGCGCCTGCCTCGCCTCGGCGAACAGCTCCGGAGTCGCGCGCAGGTAGTCCCGCGCCGACCAGCCGTTGTGGTACGGCGCGTCCGGGTACAGCGTCGGCACCCGCGGAGCGCCGTACCCGCCGCCACCCGGCGTCGACATCTGCAGCCGGATGTGCCGCCAGCCCTGAGCGACCAGCTTGTGCGCGTGCTCGAGCGTCTCGTCGATGGTGTGGCCACTGGCGTGGATATAGGTGTCGGCTGCCGCCCGCACCTTGCCGCCGAGCAGTTCGTAGACCGGCATCCCGGCGCGCTTGCCGGCGATGTCCCACAGGGCCTGGTCGATGCCGGAGATCGCGTTGTTCGTCACCGGACCGCCGCGCCAGTAGCCACTGAACCCGGCCAGCCGGGTCAGGTCGCCGATGTCACCCGGGTAACGGCCGACCAGCAGCCGGGCCAGGTGCTCGTCGACGAACGTCTGCACCGCCTTCCACCGCTGGGTGAACGTCGCGCAGCCGAGGCCGTACAGGCCGGGCTCGGTGGTGTCGATCTTGACCACCACCAGCGGGATGCCTTGCGGTGCGGTGACGATCGCCTGGACCGCGCTGATCCGGACGTCGTCGCGTACGGGCCAGGGCTGGTCGAAGGTCGAGGGCATTCAGAGCTCCAATGCAAGTGTCGGTAGGTCGAGTTCGTGCTGGGCCTGGAAGCCGAGCACGGTCCGCGCAGCAGTCAGGTCGATCGGCACCTCACGCCCGATGAACCGCCGCAGCCGCGGCACATCCGACGCGAAGGCGTCCAGCAGGGCTTCGGTCTCGTACGGCGCGTTCGTGGTGCCGGCGGCGACGAAGAACGTGTGCGCACCGGACAGTGGAGCCGTCAGCCCCAGCTCGATCGAGTACGCCGCGTCGCGGGTGTCCAGGTAGCTCCAGGCCTCCCGGAATCCGCCGGCCGGGTCCTCGCGGGCCCGATCGGCCTGCCGCTGCAGCAGTTCGCCCGAGTTCACATGCGGGAACCGGAACGCGACCACGTCGATCCCCCACCGCCGCCACGCCATCCGCGCGGTGTTCTCGTCGTTCTGCTTCGACAGCGAGTAGGGATCGGCGACGTCGGTCGCCATCTTCTCGTCCCACGGGAAGTACGCCGGCTTGATGTCGTGCGGGTTGAACGGCAGCCCGGTCGCGTTGATGCTGCTTGCGACCACCGCCCGCTTGATGCCCCGGGCCCCCGCCTGGGCGAGCACGTTGAACGTCGACACCACGTTGACGCTGTACACGTCGTACGGCGTACCTGCCGACGGGTGAGCCAGCGCCGCGAGGTGCACGACCAGCTCTGCGTCCTCCAGCGCCTGGGCCACATCGGTCTCGGAACGGGTGTCACCTACCAGGACCCGATCGGCCTTCAGCTCCGGATGTTCGCCGTTCGACAAGGTGGTCACCACCGCGCCGAGCGCCGTCAGGTGCTCGACCGTGACCAACCCGATGCGGCCGGTGGCCCCCGTGACCGCCACCCGCCGGCCATTGAGTGCATTCACTCCTTGATCCCTCCCGACATCCCCACACCTCTCAGGAACTGCTTCTGGAACACCAAGAACAGCACCACCGGGATCAGCACCGCCAGGAAGAGCGCGCTCATCTGCAGTGAGATCTCCGTGGTCTCGGCCACCCGGGGCAGCGCCACCGAGATCGGTTGCAGGCGCGGATCCGGCAGCACGAGCAGCGGCCACAGGTAATCCTTCCAGGAGCCGATCACGGTCAGCAGGGCGACCACCCCGACGATCGGTTTCGACAACGGCAGCACCAGCGAGGTGAACAGCCGCAGGTTGCTCGCCCCGTCGATCCGGGCCGCCTCGATCAGCTCGCGCGGGATCGCGTCGAAGTACCGCTTCATCACCAGGATGTTGAAGGCCCCGGCCGCCTGCGGCAGCCAGACCGCCCAGAAGGTGTTCTGCAGGTTCACCCCGAGCAGGGGCATCTTGAGGATCGTCATGTACAGCGGGACCAGCGAGATGACGCCGGGCAGGAACAGCGTGGCCAGCACCGCACCGGTGATGACCGGTCCCCACTTCGGCCGGAGCACGCTGAGCACGAAGGCACCCGTCGTACAGACGAAGAGGGTGGAGATCATCGAGCCGATCGCGATGATCGCGGTGTTGCCCAGGTACGAGCCGATCTGGACCCGGTTCCAGGCGTTCGGGATGTTCTGCCACTGGATCCCGGACGGCCACAGCTGCATCGGGCCGCGCAGGATGTCCTGGCTGGTGGACAGGCCGGACTTGAGCAGCCACAGCAGCGGGCCGATCCCGGCGATCACGACGCCGATGAACAGCAGCACCTGGATCGTGGGAAGGCCGTACTGGACCACCGACCGCTTCCGGTCCGCGGTCGAGATGATGCCGCGTTCGTGGCTCATGTGGTACTCCAGCGACGGGTCAGGAGGTGGTAGACGACCGACAGCACGCACAGCACCCCGGCCAGCAGCACGCTGAGCGCGGTCGCGGCACCGAAGTCGCCGTTGATGAAGGCGTACCGGTAGATGAGCAGCAGGATCGTGGTGGTCGCGTTGTTCGGGCCACCGCCGGTGAACAGGAACGGCTCGGTGAACACCTGGAACGTCCCGATCAGCTGCAGCAGCATCATGATCAGGATGATTCCGCGGATCTGCGGCAGCGTGACGTGCCAGACCCGCTTCCAGATCCCGGCCCCGTCCAGCTCGGCCGCCTCGTACAGTTCGGTCCGTACGCCGGTCAGTGCGGCCAGATAGATGATCGACGTGGCGCCGGCCCCGGCCCAGGTGGCCTCGAGCACGATCGCCGGCATCGCCAGGCTCTGCGAGTTCAGCCAGGCGAACGGCCCGAGACCGAACCAGCCGAGGATGGAGTTGAAGACGCCCGCGCCGCTGGGGTCGTAGAAGAACTTCCACAACAGGATCGCCGCCACCGGCGGAACCACCGCCGGCAGGTAGGAGATCACGTTGTAGAGCCAGCCGGTCTTGCGCAGTTCGCTGATGAAGACGGCCAGGAACAACGGGACCGGGAAGCCGAAGATCAGCGCCAGCAGGCAGAAGTACAGCGTGTTGAGCGCCGCCTGCGGGAGCTGCGGGTCGGTCAGCACATAGCTGAAGTTGGCCATCCCGACCCACTCCGGCGCGGTGACCAGGTTGTTCTTCTGGAAGCTCAGCACCAGGCCGCGGACGATCGGGCCCCAGGAGAAGTACAGGAACGTCAGCACCAGGGGCACGGCGAAGATGACGCTGCTCAGTCCGCCGGAGCGGTACCAGGTGGCCAACGACCTGGCACTGCTCCGGTCGGACTTCGGCGTACGTTGACGGAGCATGTGACTACCGGGCCAGGCGCGCGTCGATCTTCGAAGCGGCGTCAGTCAGCAGTTTGTCGATGTCCGCGTCCTTCTTCGTCAGCACCTGCTGGACCACCGGGTCGAGCAGGGCGTAGACCTCCTGGCCCTTGTTGGACGGCTCCGGCAGCAGCTTCAGCGACTTGGTCGAGTCGATGTAGCCCTGGAACTGGTTCACCGGGACGTTCACGTACGGCTCACGCCACTTGTTGAACTGGTCGTAGGTCTCCTGGCTCAGCGGCGAGATCCCCGGGCGGCCGACGAAACCCTTGTCGGCGATCGTGGTCTTGGCGTCCGCGACCGCGACCGACTCGGTCGTGTACTTGTCGAACTGGTCGAACTTGATCCACTTCAGCGCCGCGACGATCTCGTTCTTGGACGCCTTCGGGTTGATCATCTTCAGCGAGCCGCCGGTCAGTGTGCCGTGCGGGCCGCCATCCTGCGGGAGGGCGGCGTGACCGTAGTCGGCCGGCTTCATGCCGAAGTTCTTCACCGCCATGTCATAGGCGTCCGGCGCCTGCAGGACCATGCCGATCTTCCCGGCCGCGAAGTCCTGCCGGATCTCCTCCTGGTTGTAGAGGAAGTTGCTGCCCATCGAGTTGTCGGTCCAGCGCATGTCCTTCAGCAACTGCAGCGCCTTCTTGGTCGGCGCGTCGTTGAAGGTGGACTTCTTGCCGTCCTGGCTCTCGACCGTGCCGCCCATGCTGTAGGTCATCGTGGTCAGCATCCAGCCGCCGGTGTTGTCCTTGGTCAGCTGGGCGTAGCCGGCCTTGCCGGTCTTCTCGGTGATCTGCTTGGCGTACTGGCGGACCTCGTCCCAGGACGTCGGCGGCTTGTCCGGGTCCAGGCCGGCCTGCGTGAACAGCGCCCGGTTGTAGGCCAGACCGACCGAGAAGACGTCGATCGGGACACCGTAGATCCGGCCCTTGTCGTCCTGGACGATCTTCAGCACGTTCGGGTTCAGGTCCTTGGTCAGGTCGACCAGTTTGAGCTCGTCGGTGATGTCCGGGAGCTGCTTGTTCGGGATCATGTTGGCCGGCTCGGTGAAGCTGATGTTCATCACCGTCGGCAGCGAGCCGCCCGCGACCTGCGCCTGGAAGGTCTGCGCGTCCCACTTCGTCTCGGTCGACTTCACCGTGATGTTCGGGTGGGCGGTGGTGAAGTCCTTGATCTTCTTCTCGAACGCCTTGATGTCGTTCGGCTTGTCGGGGGTCGGACGGTCCCCGATCGTGATGGTGACCGGCGCGTTCTCGTCGATCGCACCGGCCGCCGGGCCGGAGGACGGCGTCGTACCGTCGGCGCAGCCCGCCACCGCGAGCACCAGCCCCGCCACGCCCAGGCCGGCGCTCCACCTGCTCACTCTCGTCATCGGAACTCCTCGGGTTTCCGCATGCCGCCGATGTGCTCTGAGCCGCACACCGGCCAGGTCCCGAGTAAGTTAAACCAAGCGTGTTACTAATTCAATGCCTGCAAGCTACCGATTCCTGCAACGGTTTCGATCAGCCGCCCAGATCGCCCATCGGCATGTACTTCGGCGACGGCGTGTCGCCGGGGAAGTCGAGCAGGAGGCCGTTCACCAGGGCGGGCTTCTCCAGCGGCAGAGCGTGGGAGGCACCCGGAATGACGGCGAGTTGCGCGTCCGGGATCGCCCTCGCGACGGCGACGTTGTGCTCGATCCGTACGCAGTCGTCGTCGCCTTGCATGAGCAGGACCGGCATCGGCAGGTGCTGGACGCCGGCGGGCTGGATGTCGGGGATCGAGCTCCACATCTCGGTCCACTTGGCGAAGACGACGTCGAAGTGTTCGGGCCCGTCGGGCGACACCCGCTCGTAGTCCTCGCGGGCGAACGACGCGAGTGACTCGAGGCCCTCGGGTGTCGTCATCAGGCGGTCGTTGGCGGGCGTTCCGCCGGCCCTGGTGAGCTCGGTGCCGATCATGACCAGTTTCCGGACCAGCTCCGGACGGCTCAACGCCATGCGTACGGCGACCTTGCCGCCGTCGCTCCAGCCGATCACGTACGCCGACTCGAGTCCGAGCGCCGCCATGAACGCGATCATGTCCTCGGCGTAGCCGTCCATTGTCGCCGGTCCCTCGACATCCGGGCTCCGGCCGTGCCCGCGGCGGTCGGGGATGAACAGCTGATACCGCTCAGCAAGCGCCGGCGCCTGAGCCTTCCAGCTCTCCCCGGTCGTCGCACCACCGTGGATCAGGATCACCGGCTCACCGGTCCCCTGTGTCTCGTAGTAGATCCGGATTCCCCCCGCGTCGATCTCCATAATGTCGAACGTAGCAGCGGGCTTCCGACGTTCCCAGTGATACAGATTCGACGAGGAGGACCCATGACTGATGCGGTCGTGCACTTCGAGATCATCGGGACCGATCCGGTCCGGCTCCGGGAGTACTACGGCGAGTTGTTCGGCTGGGAGTACGAGGTCGGCGACACCGTGTCCGGGCAGGTTTCCGAGCCTGGCAACTACGGCTTCGTGGACGGCAGTACGACGGGCGCGCCCGGGCTGAACGGCGGGATCGGAGGCGGGCCTGGTCTCCAGCCGAAGTCGCTGTTCTACGTCGGTGTGGACGATGTCGGGGCGGCGCTCGACCGGGCCGAGGAACTGGGTGGCCGCCGGGTGTTCGGGCCTGACGGCGTACCGGGGAAGCTCGTGGTCGGGCAGTTCACCGATCCGGAGGGCAACCTCGTCGGGGTGGCCGGGCCGAAATAGCGTCGCGGCCGGTTCGCCGGTCGGCGAGGATGGCGGCATGATCCTCCGACCGGCGACGGCCGACGACTTCACGTTCCTGACCGAGATGTTGCTGGAGGCATACAACTGGGACGGGGAGCCCTGGTTCACGCTGGACAAGCTCCGGGCCGAGGACAGTGCCTGGCAGTACGTCGCCGGCTGGCCGCGGGCCACCGACTTCGGCGTCGTGGCCGAGGTCGACGGCGCCCTGGCCGGCGCGACCTGGGCGCGCCAGTTGACGGCGGATCGTCCCGGGTACGGCTACATCGCCGACGACATCCCCGAACTCACTCTCGGTGTCGCGCCGGCCTTTCGCCGCCAGGGTATCGCCCGCGCATTGCTCACGGAGCTCATCGCCCTGGCCGGCAAAGCGTCGTACCAGCGGCTGGCCTTGAGTGTTGATCCGGGCAACCCGGCGGCCAGCCTCTACCGGTCGCTCGGGTTCCGGAAGGTCGCAGTCAACGGCACCTCGGACACGATGGTGCTTGACGTCTAGCCAAAGCCTCGGACGCGGAACTGCATGACTCGGTAGGGCCAGCCGGCGTCGGTCTTCCACTGGCTGACCGAGAGGTGCAGGTCGCTGAGAGTGGAGCCCGGGATGACGTAGCCGCCGTACAACTGAGCGACGTGGTTGTCGTCCTCCTGGCCCCAGGCGCCGCCGTAGATCAGGGTCTGGCGGTACGCCGTGAACAGGTTCGAGGTCGGGGTGTCCATGATGATGCCGTCGATCCGGTAGTCGCCGGCGTTGAACCAGGTCAGCACCCACTTGCCGCCCAGCGGACGCAGGCAGAGCTCGCCGAAGCTGCCGGTCAGGATCGGCGTGGCCGGGCTGCCCCAGGCCCATACGCCGTCGCGGAAGCCCCACGGCTCGTACGCCGCCGGGTTCGCGATCTGGTCGCTTCGGACCCGCTTGAGGATGATCGGCTTGTTCCGCTGGAAGCCGGTCGAGTACACGTACACATAGCCGTCGTTGCCCTCACCCCACGTCAGGCACTGGAAGAGCCCGCCGTCGATGTTCGGGTCGAACTTCGCGCCGGTGTGGTACCAGCTCGCACCGGAGTCGTCGCTGCGCCAGATCTCGGTCCACACCACGTTGCCTAGGCCCTTGTTCACCATCGCGTGCAGGTACATGGACCCGCCGATCGTGATCACGTCCGACGGGAGCACGGTCGAGAACGTCGGGTTGTCGTGCGGGTAATCCCACAGCTGCTGGGCTGCTGCTCCGCCGACTGCGCCGGACCACTGCACTCCCCCGGGCAGGTTCGTCGTCGTGGACCAGAGGGCGACCGGCGATCGCCACCACCCGCCACCGACCATCGGCTGCTCGAACGTGTCTCCGAACATGAACAGCAACCGCCCGTCCGGCGTACGCGCCGGGATCCCGAGGTCCGTCGCCGCCATCCGGAACCGGTCCGTCAGCCCGGGCCCGCTCAGGTCGGCCACCTTGTTCGTGGTCACCGCCTGACTGCTTGCGAAAGCCGCCGTACCAGGGACTGTGGCGAGGGCGCCGGCGCCGAGGGCCGCACGCAGGAAAGTGGATCGCTTGAGCCGCATCGACTACTCCCAGGGCAATTCGGGGCGGTGTGGGAAATCGATTTCTGCCTCACTGTCCCGAACGCGCCCCACGAAGTCAAGGGTTCGCTCGCCGATCCACGTCCGCCACACCGCGGCTCGGACACCATCCGGGGACCTCGAACAAGTCACGACGTGTCCGAGGTCCCCACGACTTGTCCGCGGCTCCACGTCCTGTCCGCGGCTCCCGGTCGCGTGACGGATGGTTGGTCCGGTGGCTCAGGGCCGTACCGGCGAGACCGAGGACGGCGGTCCAGGGCGAACAGGAGCAGGAACGCCGAGGACGTCCTACCCGAGTGGGCGATCACCGCTCCCACCAGCCCAGCACGCGCGAGGTCGCCGAGCGCACGGTGATGTCAGTACTGGAGGGCATCGCAACCCCCGTGTGGCGCCGCCACCATGACGGCGACACCGGCAGTTCCCGTGGGTCAGAACACTCTGCCGGGGCCTGAGATCAGTCGTTGCCCTTGGCTGTGGGGCGGGTGGGATCGGTGATCCATTCGGACCAGGAGCCGATGTACACCGTGGAAGGGATGCCGGCTACCCCGAGGGCCAGTGCTTCGTGGGCCGCGGTGACGCCGGAGCCGCAGTAGACGGCCACCTCGGAGGTGTTGCCGACGCCGAGGTCGGTGAAGCGGGCCTGGAGGTCAGCGGTCGGGAGGAAGTGACCGGTGGAGTCGACGTTGGCGGTGGTGGGGGCGTTGACCGCGCCGGGGATGTGCCCGGCGACCGGGTCCATCGGCTCCACCTCACCCGCGAAGCGTTCGGGAGCACGGGCGTCCAGGAGCACACCCGAGGCGGCGACCGCGGCGGCGCCGTCGGCGTCGAGCATCGGGATGTGGCCGGGCGTGGCGGTGAAGGTGCTGACACTGTCGGCAGGGACGTCGGTCGTGACCTCTCCCCCAGCCGCCTGCCAGGCAGCCAGTCCCCCGTCAAGCACACGGACGTCGCGGACACCGAAGTACCGGAAGATCCACCAGGCCCGCGCGGCAGCCGTCGAGTTCGACGCGTCGTACACCACGACGGGAGTGTCCGCGGAGATCCCGGTACGCCGGAAGGTCGCCGTCACGGTCGTTGCTGCGGGCAACGGGTGGCGCCCGGGACCGGGTGGGCCGGCCAGCTCGGTGTCCAGGTCGACGAAGTACGCGCCGGGGAGGTGGCCGGCGTCGTACGCCTCCTTGCCGGGCGGGCCGGCGAGATTCCACGTGGAGTCGATCAGCACGGGCCGCTCAGCCAGGGCGCGCAACTCGTCGACGGTGATCAAGGGACTCATGACGCGGCTCCTCCGAACGGCAGGACTTCGGGTGACAGGGTGGCGCGGGCGCGCGCCTGGGTGAGCCGGCGCCGGTGGTGCCGGCGGCAGAGCACTTCGTACGAGACCTCGTGGTCGTGGGACACGATGTCGCCCACCACCAGCTGCTCGCCTTCCGTCACCATCTCCCCACCGATCGTACGGGCGTTGTGGGTGGCGCGTTCACCGCACCAGCACAGCGCCTCGACCTGCAGCACCTCCAGCCGGTCGGCGAGCTCGACCAACCGCGCCGATCCGGGGAACAGCGACGCCCGGAAGTCGGTCAGGATGCCGAAGCAGAACACGTCGATCTGCAGTTCGTCGACCAGCCGGGCCAGCTGCTCGATCTGCAGCGAGCTGTAGAACTGCGCCTCGTCGCACACGGCGTAGTCGATCCGGCCGCCGTGCGTCAGTTCGCTGACGACGTAGTCCCAGAAGTCGAACTCGGGCCGCACCTCGATCGCGTCGGCCGACAGCCCGAGCCGGGACGAGAGCACCGACTCGCCGGCCCGGTCGTGGCTGGTGAAGATCCGGCCGATCCGTCCGCGCGCCTTGTGGTTGTGATCCATCTGTAGCGCCAGCGTGGACTTTCCGCAGTCCATGGTCCCCGTGAAGTAGGTCAGCTCAGCCACGGGCGCTCATCCTGCCAAGTCAACGGTCCGGCTCGCACGCCGGGGTGTGTCGGTTCGGGGAACAATTCCGGGCCTCGGCTTGGGTTCTGTGCCTCCGGCCGGTTTGAATGGATCGTGCGCAAAGCTCTGATCCTCTTCCTCACGGCGTGTCTGACGGCCGTCACCGCCGGATTGCCGGCCGCCGCGACGCCGATGCGGGCCGAGGCAGGGCTGCGCGCGTACTTCGTGATCACCGAGCCGCGGCAGACCGCCAAGGTCACCGGCGCGATCACCTCGAACGGCGGCACGGTCTATGCGACGTACGACGCCATCGGCGTGATCGTGGCGCACTCGACCTCCCCGGAGTTCATCGGCAAGATGCGCAGCGTCAGCGGCGTACAGAAAGCCGGGGCGACCCGCACCTCGGACCTGCCGGGCGATGTCAACAACCCGGCGATCCCGCCGGCCGTGACCGAGGTACCGACCAACGCGCCGGAGACCGACCGCGCCGACATGATGCAGATCGGCGCGGACCGCGCCTGGACCAAGACCCTCGGCGCGAAGACCGTCACGGTCGGCGTGCTCGACACCGGTGTGGACGACCAGCACCCGGACCTCAAGGCGAACTTCGACGCCACCAAGTCTGCTTCCTGCGCCTACGGCAAGGTCGACACCCGGCCCGGTGCCTGGCGCCCGGTCGGAGAACACGGCACCCACGTCGCCGGCACGATCGCCGCCGCGAAGAACGGCATCGGCATGATCGGCGTCGCGCCGGGTGTGAAGGTGTCGTCGATCCGGGTCGCCGAGGCCGGCAGTCAACTGTTCTTCCCCGAGGCCACCGTCTGCGCGTTCATGTTCGCCGCCGACAAGGGCGTTTCGGTGACGAACAACAGCTACTACACCGACCCCTGGCTGTTCCTGTGCCCGAACGACCCGGACCAGGACGCGATCGCCGAGGGCGTACGACGGGCTGTCGCGTACTCGGACACCAAAGGCGTGGTGAACGTCAGCGCGGCCGGCAACGAGGACTACAACCTGGCCGACAAGTCCGGTGACGACGCGAGCCCGAACGACTCCGAGCCGGCCCCGCGCCAGGTGACGACCGACTGCCTGAACCTTCCGGGCGAGCTGCCGAACATGGTGACGGTAGCCTCCGTCGACGCCACCGGCACCAAGTCCCGGTTCTCCAACTTCGGTGAGAACAAGATCAACCTCGCCGCCCCCGGCGAGAACGTGTACTCCACCATCCCGGGCGGCGGCTACCAGCAGATCAGTGGTACGTCGATGGCATCGCCACACGTCGCCGGTGTCGCCGCACTGCTGCGCAGTGTCGATCCCAAGCTCACGGCCGCGCAGGTGCGAGGGAAGCTGGCCGAGCAGGCGAACGACCTGGCCTGCCCGGCGGGCTCGTCCGGTGAGTGCATCGGCACCCAGGCGAACAACTCCTACTACGGCGAGGGCATGGTCGACGCGGCCGAGGCCGTCGGGGAGGCCGCCGCGCAGCCGCAGGGCGCGATCGCGATCACCGAACCGTCGGAGCAGATCGGGTTCGGCGGTGTGCCGGCCGTTCCACTGCTGATGAAGGGTACGGGCGGCACCGGCGACATCAGCTACACCGCCCACGGTCTGCCGCCGGGCCTGAGCATCGACCCCGAGCGCGGCTGGATCACCGGCGTCCTGACGCCCGGAGCCGGGCGCTACAAGGTGACTGTGGTCGCCCGCGACGGCGAGGCGAAGACCGCGCAGACCAGCTTCTTCTGGGACGTCTGGAGCTTCTAGCCGGCGTCGACGAGCAGCGGGATCGCCATCTCGTCCTCGGTCAGCGAGCCGTGCAGGCCGATCAGCCCGGCCTCGTGCGGATAGCGCCGGCTCGCGACCAGCGAGATCTGACCCAGGGCGGCGACGATCACGTCACCCAGGCGCGGTGACACGCGGTCTTCCACGCTGCCGAACCACCCACGCGCGACCGCCTCCGCACGGCTGAGCACGATCGCGTCGTCCCCCAGCCGCTCCCGGTACGCCGCCAGTACGTCGGCCTCGGCGCCGTCGAAGCAGTAGAGATGACGGAAGCGCGACTCGCCACCGATCAGGCGCAGGCCGTCGGTGAGCGCGGGCTCGGCATCCAGGTCGACGCGGTCCTCTGGCGCGACGTCCATCATGCCGTGATCGGCGACGACGACGAGAACGGCGTCCCGCGGCAAGGCGGACCGGACCCGCTGGGCGAACAGGTCCGCGGCTCCCAGCTCCTTGCGCCACTGCCACGACTCCGAGCCCTGGTTGTGACCCGTGTAGTCCAGCTGCGAGTCGTACACATAGACCAGTGACGAGCTGCCTTCCCGGCTGGCGAACCGGGTCGCGTCCAGCCGGTCCTCGACGGTGTCCGCGCCCCGGTGCGCACTCCCCCGGAACGCTGCCGCCGTCAGCCCGGACGTGTCGAAGCGCGCCTTGCTCACGTTGCGCGTGGCAACTCCGGCGGCCGCGATCCGGTCGAAGACCGTCCCGTGCGGCTGCCACCGCCGCGGGTCCACCGGCGCATCCCACGAGAGCGCGTTCAGCAAGGCACCGGACTCGGGCACGATCGACGTATAGCCGACGATCCCGTGTGCACCCGGTGGCAGCCCGGTCCCGAGGCTGGTCAGGCTCACCGCAGTCGTCGACGGCACACCAGCCGTCAGACTGCGCCCGGTCGGCAGCAACGACGACAGGTACGGCGCCGCGTCCGCGTTCCGTCGCAGCAGATTCCACCCCAGTCCGTCGAGCAGCAGTACGGCGTACCGCGAGGCAGGCGGCAGGCCGAGGAGGTTGTGCTCGTTGGGGACCGACAGCGCACCCGCCACCGAGGGCAGTACGTCGGCAAGCGAACCACCGCCGTATTGCGGGGTCACGGGCGCGATCACGGCGCTACCGACTGGTGGCGAACGACAGCGCTTGGGCGAAGTCGAGCACTTGCTGAATGCCCGCCGGGCCGTCCGCGGCGGCACTGATCCGCAGCGAGATGTCGTCGGCGGCAACGGAGCCGGTATAGCCGTGGTCGGCCTCGCAGTTCGGGTCGGCGCAGACGGCCGGCTCGAGGTCGATCCGGTTCACCATGCCCCACCCGATGGTCAGCACCACCTCGCCGCCGCCAGAGGCCGGGTCGCCCTTGCCCGAGGCGTAGCCGGCCGGATTGGGAACCACCCGGTTCACGACCACCGCGTTCACCCGCGGCAGCGGGATGGCCTCGGTCGACGTCGACGCGTACGGCGCCCGGATCAGCTCGTCGGCGGCATGCTCGTCGGTGTGCCCGACGATCAGCCGGGACGGGGTCAGCGCCAGGATCGTGATGTGCCGCCGGACCTCGTCCCGATCGAACGTCGGTTCGTGCTGCAGCACGAACGCACGGATCGGCTCGCCCGCGATCGCCACCGCGAGCGAGTCCGTCACCACGTCCGGGTAGTAGCCACAGCGGTCGATCGCCTCGCGCAGGTCCGCCGAGACATCCGCGAGCTCCGGAACATTCAGGTCACGCATGCCCTCATCCTTGCACGGACACGCCGCGGCCCGATCGCCCCTTGTGGACAACCGCGATCAGTTCGCACTTGCCTTCCGCAGGACCGGTGCCCCGGCGGTTCCGGCGACCGCTACCAGGACGAGCCCGACCACGACCTGCCCGATCAGCAGGAAGAGGCCTGAGCTGCCCTCGGTGATGACCTTGCCGCCGCTGAGCGCCAGTCCGCACAGTGCACCGAAGCCGACCACCGGCAGCCCGACTCCGATCACCGGTATGAGGGCTGCCAACCGCGATGACCGCTCGATGACTCGCAGCGGCACTCCGGACCGGCGCAGCGCGCGTGCCGGGGTCGCTTGGTCGAGCGCCGTACCGACCGCACCAGCCGCCGTCGAGGCGGCCACAGTCAGGAACACCAGCGCCAGCAGGAGCGCCACGCCGATCCGCATGTCCTGAAAGGACGGGTCGTCGTCCCCGGACGGCATGAACACTGAGATGAAGCCGGTGACGAAGCCGCTCAGCACGAGCGCAGCCACCGGGCGGAACGCTCCCTTCGGGTCGTCCACGAGCCGTCGGCCGGCCAGTAGCGCCACCGGGCCGTTGGCGAGGTTCGCCAACGTCTTGCCGATCAACTGCACCGCCCACGGCCCCATCACTCGTACGGCGAGCGCGGCGAACCCGATCCCGATCAGCAGCGGTACGACGGCCGCCCGCATGCCGTAGGCAGCCAGGATGATCGGACCGATGGCCAGCAGCCCCAGCCGCAGCGTACTGGTCGCCTTACGCGTCTGACCCCGTACGACGCCCAGCGGCGTGATGCTGACCCGGCCGAGACCGATCAGCGCGCTGATGACCGACAGGACAGGTACGGCGGCCAGCACGATCAGCACGTTCCACCAGCTCGCGGTGATGTCGTGCACGAACCAGCGCCCGCCGCCCAGCGGAATGCGCGCGATGAGCGGAGTCAGCACGGTGTAGCCGAGCAGACCGACGACAGCACCGGCCAGACCGAGCACAGCCTGCTCGACAGCGCTCAGCCAGAGCACCTGGGTCCTGGTGGCTCCGGCCAGGCGCAGTGCGGCCAGCCGGTGCTCTCGGCGCTTGGCTGCGACGCCGGCCGCCTGGCCGACCAGGCTGAGGATCGGGAACAGCACCAGAACGATGCCGAACGCCACGGCGATCAGTAGTCCGACCATCCGGCTGTCCATCACGTCGTCGTTCCAGCTGCTCACGTACTGCGGGTGCTCGTCCGGACTGATCGAGTCGACGCCACGGATGACGATGAACTCCTCCGGCGAGGACAGCCCCTTGTCGCTGATCACTCCGGTCGGCTGCGCGACGCCGTACTGCTTGCTGAGGCTGGACCAGTGCTTGGCGACCTCGGGTGAGACGAAGACCTCGCCCGGTTTGGGCGTGTGGTCGAGGCCTGGAGGCGGCGGGAGTTCGTTCTGGTGCAGCGTGGCGAGGTCGAGATGGATCATCGGGTGGCCATCGACCCGCTCGCGGTCGGTCTGGTCGATGGCGCCGATCGCGGTCGCCCGGTCCGCGTGGTCCGCGCTCCGCCAGCCGATCCGGTCGGAGCGGTGGGCCAGGCCGAGCGAGCCGGCGATCAGGAAGGTGACCAGCAGCGCGACGATGGCGGTCGCGCCGAGCGCCGCGAGGTTGGCTGCCCGTCCGCCGGGACCTGGTCGGCGGACGAACCGCAGGCCGAGATCGGTCATCGGGTTCATCGGTTCGCCCCCAGCGACTCGCTCACCCGGCCGTCGACGATCCGCAGGACGCGGTGGCAGCGGGCGGCGACGGCGTTGTCGTGCGTGACGACGACCACCGCGGCACCGCGATAGGTGGCCGCGCCGACCAGCAGGTCGATGACTTGCGCACCGGTCGTCGCGTCCAGCGCGCCGGTGGGCTCGTCGGCGAACACCGCCTGCGGCTCGCCGACCAGCGCCCGCGCGATGGCGACCCGCTGCGCCTGACCGCCGGAGAGTTCACCCGGACGGCGGCCTGCCTCCGCGGCCAGACCGACCTGGGCGAGCATCATCCGCGCTCGGCCGACGGCGTCGCGCCGGCTCATGCCGTCCACCATCAAGGGCAGCGCCACGTTCTCGTCGGCGGGCAGCTCGGCCAGCAACTGGTTGTCCTGGAAGACGAACCCGAGCCGACGGCGGCGGAGCACGGTCCGTGCGGCGTCGTTCAGCTGGTCGACCCGTTCGCCGCCCAGCCACACCTCGCCCTGGTCGGGTGTGAGGATGCCGGCCAGCACGTGCAGCAGTGTGGTCTTGCCGTTGCCGCTGGGGCCCATGACGGCGAGGGCTTCGCCGGACCGTACGGCGACGTCCACGCCGGCCAGTCCGACGACCTCTCCGTAGTACTTGACCAGGCCATGGCCGCTGAGGACGATCTGCGGCTGCGTGGGTTGGGGACTCTGGAAGCTCATACCCGAGAGCCTGTCGCGGACGGCGGCGCAGTTCGTCGGCCCGCGGACCGGTCTTGCCGTCGCCTTCAGGCGTCCTTCGTCAGCCCGGCGTAGTACTGGGGTCGTACGTCACTCGGTCCGGAAGGCTGACGGGTAGGCGTCGCGGTAGCTGGGGATGGCGCCGGCCGAGGTCTCGACGGTCTGGGCGTTGAGCATCGCGTGCACGATCGCACGAGACAGCGTGCGGGCCCCGGCCGCGAAGACCGTCTCCAGCTGCCCGAGTGCGGTTGGATCGGTGACGCTCAACCGCGGCCGGTCGTCGTCAGATAGGCGGGTCGACAGGGCGAAGATGCTGTCGCCGTCGACCAGCGTATGGATCGGATCGAGCGCCCGAGCCAGTCCGTCGTGTGCCACCATCGCCATCCGCTTCGCCGCCGCCTTGTCGAGCGGTACGTCGGTCGCCACGACAGCGATCACCGTGTTCATCGGCGGACCGGGGATCAGGTTGCGTCCGGGCGCGGCCGGCGGTGGTGCCTCGGTCGGCGTCCGCAGGTGGGTGAACTCGTCGCCGATGCCGTAGCGAGCGCCATACAGGTTGCCGTCGCCGTCGACCGTCGAGCCGGCCGCGTTCACGATCACCAGTGCACCGACCGTCGAGCCGTCGTCGAGCCGGACGCTGGCCGAGCCGACGCCGCCCTTCAACGACCTGGCTCGTGCGCCCGCGCCGGCGCCATGGTTGCCCAGGGCAACCGGTCCGTCGGTGGCGGCGGCGATCGCATCGGCACCCCAGGACGGTTCGGGCCGGGCCCGGAACTCGCCACCGCGACCGAGATCGAAGATCACCGCGGTCGGGACGATCGGGACCACCTCGTTGTCGCCCAGCCCGACCCGCACTCCCTCGCCGCGTTCCTCCAGCCAGCGCATCACGCTGCCGGCCGTGTCGAGACCGTAGGCGCTGCCGCCGGTCAGGACGATCGCGTTCACCCCGGCGTTCGAGTTCACCGGGTCGAGCAGGTCAGTCTCGCGGGTGCCGGGTGCGCCACCACGGACGTCGACACCGGCGACCGCCGTACCGGGCACATGGACGACTGTCGTACCGGTGAGGTACGGCGGGTCGACCCGTTCGACCTGGCCGACGAGAACTCCAGGGACATCGGTGATCGCATTGTGCGGACCAGGCTGCATGACCCAGATCCTGTCACGGTGCCGGTCGACACGGCGGCGAAATCGGGTTGCGGCCGACATTAGCGTGGAAGGCATGAACGCCGACCAGCTCTGTGGACTCCTGGCCGAACCGTCGAGGCTGCGGACGTACTCCGCCGTCGTCCTCGGCGCCACCACCGCGGATGAGGTTGCCGGGAGCACCGGACTGGCCCAGCCTGTCGTCGTCAAAGCCCTGCAGCGGTTGTTCAAGGGTGGTCTGGTGACAGCCGACGGTGATCGTCTGCAGGCGGACGAGTCGGCGTTCAAGGACGCGGTCCGCGAGAGCCGTCCGGAGTGGGTGCCGCTCGATCCCGATCCGGAGCGGGACGCCGTACTGAGGTCCTTCATCCGCGACGGCCGGCTGACCCACTTCCCGACGTTCCCGGAGAAGTTCCGGATCGTGCTGGAGCATCTGGTGACGAGCTTCGAACCCGGCCGCAGCTACCCGGAGTCCGAGGTCAACGAGATCCTGAACCGCTGGCACCCGGACCACGCGGCGCTTCGACGCGAACTGGTCGACGCGCGCCTCCTCAGCCGCACCGACAGCATCTACACGCGGACCTGATCAGGTCAGGCGGCGGGCCGGGGCGTCCTGGCGGGGCTTCTCGTTCGGGGCGATGCGGATCGTGGTGTCCAGGACCGTGGCGCCCTCGGCGGCGGCCAGGACCGACCGCAGGTCCAGGCGCACGACCTCCTCCAGGTCGAGGGTCAGCCGGGACACCCGGTGCAGGAGGCTCTCGATCGCGGCGATGTCGACCGGGTCGGAGCCGCGGTAGCCGTACAGCAGCGGCGCCGCGCGAACCTCGCGGACCATCTCCGCGGCGTCCCGTGTCGTCAGCGGCGGCATCCGGTACGAACGGTCGCCGAGCAGGTCGGTCGCGACCCCGGACAGGCCGAATGTCACGACCGGTCCGAACGACACGTCCTCGAGCGCGGAGATGACCACGGGTACGCCGGGCGGCGCCATCTTCTGTACGACGAACTGGGCCCGGGCCGGATCGGCGGCGACCCCGAACATCTGCGTCATCTCCGCCCAGGCCGCGCGCATGTCGTCCTCGTCGTGGATGTGCCGCCAGATGTCGGCCAGATCCGGCCGCATCCGCCACTGCTCCGCGGTCGCTTTGAGGATCACCTCGAACCCGAGATCCGCCGCGCGCGCCACGGCCTCGTCCGCGCTCAGCACCGGGAACGCGGGCAGCACGTTGATCCCGTAGAAACTGAGCAGGCGCTGCCGGTCCGCATCGTCGAGGTCGGCGCCACTCGGATGCCGCTGCAGGAACTCGGCGACGAAGTCCTCGGCCCCAGGAGTGTCAACGTCCGCCAGGTCCGGGATCCGACTGTCCGACCGCCGCCGCCATTCGCCGTACTGCGTCGCCTTCGCCAGGGCACCCACGGCGTACTGCGGATTGAGGAACGACGGGATCGAACCGCGGGCCGCACCGCCGTGGTCGTCCGGGACGCGGAGTTCCTCGGGCACGCTGCGCGAGGCGAGGAACGTGGAGACGACGGGCTTGTCCGACCCGGCCGCGGCAGCCGCGAGAACCTGGGCGACCGCGGCGCCGTTCGACTGCACCGGCGGGGTGTAGATCACCACGATCGAGTCCACCCGCTCGTCCTCGAACACCTCCGACAGCGCCAGTCCGAAGTCCTCGGCCGTCGCGTCCGCGCTGAGGTTGTACGGCTCTCCCGCCACGTCCAGGCCACAGCCCGCCATCGTGTCGAGCGCGAGCAGAGTCAGGGCGTCGGAATTGCTGACGATCGCAACCCGGCGGCCCTTCGGCAACGGCTGGTGGGCCAGCAGCTGGGCGACGTCGAACAGCTCGCCGGTGGTGTCGACGCCGATCAGCCCGCTCTGCCGGAACAGTGATTCGATAGTGGCGGCAGGCAACTGACTGCGCCGGACCATCTGGCCCAGCGGCACTCCTTGGGTGGCGCGACCGGACTTCAGCGCGATCACCGGCTTGCGGCGGGCGAGCCGGCGCGCGACCCGGCTGAACTTGCGCGGGTTGCCCAGCGACTCCAGGTACAGCAGCACGACCTCGGTCGCCTCGTCGGAGTACCAGAACTGCATCAGGTCGTTGCCCGACACATCGGCCCGGTTGCCGGCCGAGACGAAGGTCGACAGCCCCAGGCCACGGCCGACCATGTCGGCCAGGATCGGCACGCCCAGCGCACCCGACTGGCAGAAGAACGCGACCCGGCCCTTGCTCGGCATCAACGGTGACAACGTCGCGTTCAGCGACACCCCGGGCGCGGTGTTGATCAGACCGAGCGCGTTCGGCCCGATCACCCGCATCCCGTAGGACCGGGCCAGACCGACCAGGTACCGCTGAAGCTTCCGGCCTTCGGCACCGATCTCGGCGAACCCGCTCGACACCACGACCAGCCCGCGCACACCCTTCGCGGCACAGTCCAGGACGACGTCCGCCACCAACTCGGCGCGTACGGCGACCACCGCGAGGTCGACCGTGTCGTCCACGTCCCGGATCGTCGGGTACGCCGGAACGCCCTCGATCTCGGTGGCCTTCGTGTCGGTGTTGACGGCGTACAGGCGGCCGGGGAATCCGCCGTCGCGCAGATTGCGCAGCAGCGCGTTCCCGATCGTGCCCTCGCGCCGGCTCGCTCCGATCACCGCGACCGCGTTGGGCGTCAGCAGCCGCGCGATCGACAAGGCCTCCGAGCGCTGTTCCCGGGCCTGCATCACGCCGAACGAGGTGTCGGTCGGCGCGATGTCGAACTCGACCACGATCACGCCGTCCTCGAACTCCCGGGCCACCTTGTAGCCGGCCTCGGCGAAGACGGTGATCATCTTCCGGTTGTCCGGCAGCACCTCGGCGACGAACCGGTGGATGCCGTTCTCCCGGGCCGCCTGGGCCAGGTGCTCGAGGAACAACTGCCCGAGGCCGCGGCCCTGGTGGGCGTCCTCGATCAGGAACGCGACCTCCGCGGTCTGCCGACCGGTCCGCTCGTACCGCCCGACGCCGATCATCTCGCTACCGACAGTGACGATCAGCGCCAGCCGGTCGTGGTAGTCGACCTGCGTGAATCGCGCCACATCCCGGTCCGACAGCTGGGGGTACGGGGCGAAGAAGCGGTAATACTTCGATTGTTCGGAGACGCGCGCGTAGAACGCCACCAGCAGGTCGGCGTCACCCGGAGTGATCGGCCGAAGATGCGCGGTAGCGCCGTCCCGGAGTACGACGTCCGCCTCGTAGCCGTCCGGGTATCCGGCCGGGTGGTGGAGGTCCTGCTCCGGCGGGGTCACCCGGCCCAGCCTACTCAACCAGCCCGGCGGGAGGTCGTGCATTTTGATCGCGCGAATCGCGCCTGTGCTGGTGTTCCTGATCGCGGTGACCGTGATCGCCGAGCTGGCCGACGAAGCCAAGGTGTTCGACGTCGCCGCCCGGGAGGCGGCCCACCTGGCCCGGGGCAAGGTCTGGCGGTTGTGGCTGCTTGTGGTCGTGCTCGCCACCGGGCTGACGATCGTGCTGTCCCTCGACACGTGCGCGGTCCTGCTGACCCCGGTCGTGCTCGCGATGGCCCGGCAGCTGGACGTCCCGCCGAAGGTGTTCGCGTTCACCACCGTCTGGCTGGCCGGGACCGCCTCGTTGTTACTCCCGGTGTCGAACCTGACCAACCTGCTCGCGCTCCATCAGTTCCGCAAGCTCGACGTCGAGTACCTCTCGGTGAGCTGGCGGCCGGCGATCGCGGCGATCGTGATCACGGTCACCGTGCTCGCGGTCCTGTTCCACCGGGACCTCGGCCGGACGTACGTCGTACCGCCGACTCCTCAGGTGGACGACAAGGTGCTGTTCTGGGGTGCGGCCGGAGTGTGCGTGCTGCTCGGACCGGCGTTCGTGTCCGGGATCGAGGTCGCGGTGCCTGCGAGTACCGGAGCGGTGGTGCTCGTCGTGCTGTTCGCGGTACGGCGGCGGTCGACGCTCAGGTGGTCGCTGATCCCGGCGAAGCTTGTGATCACCGTGGTGGTGTTGTTCACCGTCGTCGGATTCCTCACCGACCACGGCCTGGAGGACCTGCTGAACCGGGTCGCCGGGACCACGTCCGAGCTCCGGTTGAGCGCGACCGCGGCCGTCGGGGCGAACCTGGTCGACAACCTCCCGGCGTACCTGGCGATGGAGCCGGTCGCGTCGAGCGACGCCCACCGGATGATGGCGCTGCTCATCGGCGTCAACTGCGGCTGCCTGCTGACCCTCTGGGGATCCCTGGCCACTCTGCTGTGGCGAGCCCGCTGCGACGCCGCCCGCGTCGACATCACCTGGTGGTCGTTCCTGTGGCGCGGCCTCATCCTCACCCCACTGGTAGTCACGGGCGCAGTGCTGGCGCTCGGCTGACGCCCCTTGGCCTCGGCGTGACCCCCACCGCGATCAGACCCCGTCTAGTGGGCTGACCCACCAAACGGCGCGATCAGACCGCACGAGTGTGGTGGGCTGACCCATCAGATCGTGGGTTGGCCAGCGGCAGGCGGGTAGCCAACCCACGACCTCGTGGGTCTACCCACGAGACGGTGCCGCGGCACACCCTCCGTCCGTCGGAGTGGCACGGTTTACCGAGCGGTAGTGGTTGGGCAATAGTGCGGTCATGAGCCCAGCGGACAGCGGTGAGCAGAGCACGGCGGACGTGACGCGGGAGTTCCGGGCGGCCCGGGACTTCCTGGTGGCGCATCGGGAGGACTACGAGACGGCGTACCGGGACTTCAGTTGGCCGCGGTTCGAGCGGTTCAACTGGGCCCGGGACTGGTTCGACGCGCTGGCGGTCGAGCAGCCCGAGGTGGCCGCGCTGACCATCGTCGAGGAGGACGGTGAGGTCAACTCGCGGACGTACGCCGAGATGGCCGAGCAGTCGCGCAAGGTCGCCGGCTGGCTCACTGAGGCCGGTCTGAGGCCAGGCGATCGGGTGCTGATCGTGCTCGGCAACACCGTCCCGCTCTGGGAGACCATGCTCGGCTGCATCCGGGCCGGTGCGGTGATGATCCCCGCCACCACGCTGCTCACCGACGCCGACCTGGCGGACCGGATCACCCGCGGCAGTGTTCGTGCAGTCGTCACCAGCAGCGCGGAGGCCGGCCGGTACGCCGGTATCGCCGACGACTGCATCCGCGTCGCCGTCGGCGCACCGGTCGAGGGCTGGCTGCAGTACGACGACGCGGCGACGTACGACGGACCGGTCCCCGAAGTCGACACCGCGGCCGACGACTCGCTGCTGCTCTACTTCACCTCGGGTACGACGAGCCAGCCGAAGCTGGTCGAGCACACGCAGGTCAGCTACCCGGTCGGTCACCTGTCGACGATGTACTGGATCGGTCTCCAGCCCGGCGACGTCCACCTCAACGTCTCCTCCCCCGGCTGGGCGAAGCACTCCTGGAGCAACGTCTTCGCGCCCTGGAACGCCGGCGCGACCGTGTTCCTGTACAACTACACCCGCTTCGACGCCGAGAAGATGCTGCGGGTCCTGCAGACGTACGGCGTGACCACCTTCTGCGCGCCGCCGACAGTGTGGCGGATGCTGATCCAGGCCGACCTGTCCGCGGTGAAGGTGCAGATCCGCGAGTGCATCTCGGCGGGCGAGCCGCTCAACCCCGAGGTGATCGAGCAGGTCCGCACCGCCTGGGACATCACCATCCGGGACGGGTACGGCCAGACCGAGACGACCGCCCAGATCGGCAACCCGCCCGGCCAGCCGGTCAAGCTCGGTTCGATGGGCCGCCCGCTGCCCGGCTACAGCATCGCGCTGATCGACCCGACTACCGACGAGATCGGCGACGACGGCGAGATCTCGATCGAACTGGCACCGGCGCCGGTCCCGCTGATGCGCGGCTACCGCGACGCCCGGGAGCTGACCGACGAGGTGATGCGCGGCGGTTACTACCACACCGGCGACGTCGCGAGCCGGGACGAGGACGGCTACATCACGTACGTCGGGCGCTCCGACGACGTGTTCAAGGCCAGTGACTACCGGATCTCGCCGTTCGAGCTGGAGTCCGTGCTGATCGAGCATCCGGCCGTGGCCGAGGCGGCCGTCGTACCGTCGCCGGACCCGGTCCGGCTCGCGGTGCCCAAGGCGTACGTCGTACTGGCCGCCGGGCACCAGCCGTCGCGGGAGCTGGCCGGCGAGATCCTGCGGTTCTGCCGCGAGCACCTGGCGCCGTACAAGCGGATCCGGCGGATCGAGTTCGCCGAGCTGCCGAAGACGATCTCGGGCAAGATCCGGCGGGTCGAGCTGCGCGCGGACGAGGCGTCGAAGGTGGAGAGCGGCTCCGGCGGCGAGCACACGTACGACGAGGCCGACTTCAAGCAGGGGTGAGTCAGCGCACCCCGGACGAGGCGGTGCGTGCTGAAATGGGCGGATGTCCCTCGACACCGGCCTCGGCCTCGCCGCGGTTGTCGTCCTGCCGCTGCTGATCGTCATCGGCGTGGCCGCGTCCCGGTACGCCGGAACGCGGCACGACAAGGGGATCGTCACCGCGGCCCTGCGCGCCGTCGTGCAGCTGGCCGCCGTCGGCGCGGTCGTCGGGGTCGCCCTGCAGCACACACTCGGGGCGATCGCCTTCGTGCTGGTGATGTTCGTGGTCGCGACCTTCACCAGCACGCGGCGTCTCCATCAGACCGCTGTCATCCCACAGCAGTGGATGTACTGCGGGACCGCGATCGGTCTCGGTGCGTTCGTCGTGCTCCTGCTGCTGATCGGGCCGGGCGTCGTACCGCGCAACCCGGCGACGATCCTGCCGATGGGCGGCATCATCATCGGCGGCACGATGACCGCCACCACGCTGGCCGGACGGCGGATGCTGAGCGAGTACGGGACCCGGTTCGGCGAGTTCGAGGCCGGGCTGTCGATCGGGCTGCTCCCGCCGGACGCGTTCAAGCTGGTGGTCGGCCCGGTCGCGGGCGACGCGCTGCTGCCCGCCCTCGACCAGACCCGGACCGTGGGGCTGGTGTCCCTGCCCGGGGCGTTCGTCGGGATGGTGCTCGGCGGCGCGTCGCCCACCGAGGCCGCCGCGTTGCAGCTCGTGGTCCTGCTCGGCCTGATCGCGTCCGAGTCGATCGCGATCCTGGTCATCACCGAACTCCTCGCCCGCGCCCGGCTTCCGGACGGGCGTACGGTTTCCTCATGACCGATGACAAGAGCCTCTTCAGCCGGATCGACGAGCTGGTCGCCGAAGAGCACGACCTCCGCACCAAGCACGCCGGTGGGAAGATCAACGACGCCGACGAGCACGCCCGCCTGCGGTCCCTCGAGGTCGAGCTCGACCAGTGCTGGGACCTGCTCCGGCAGCGCCGCGCCAAGCGCGAGTTCGGCGAGAACCCGGACAGCGCCCAGCCCCGCTCCGCCGACACCGTCGAGGGCTACCTGAACTGAGCACTGCGATGCCCTCCTGGCTCCGGCCGGGAGGGCATCGGCAACTCAGAAACCGCGGAGTTTCTCCGGGGTGATGCGGATCAGGACCGAGTAGTCCTGGTGGAAGCCGTCGGTGGTCATCCCCAGGCCGGCGATGTCGTCGGCGTATTTCGCGTTGTAGGCGGCCAGGGCGTCGCCGGAGATCGGCTGCTCGTCGATCACCGCCGTACCGGAGATGACGCCGACGTCTCCCCCGCTGTGGGTGGCGTTGAAGTTCAGGGTCACCTGCGGGTGAGTGGCGATGTTGTGCAGCTTGGCCTTGTCCCGCTGGCTGCTGATCAGCACCTCGCCGTTGTGCCAGAGGAACCAGACCGGATTCGGCGCCGGCGTACCGGACTTGCCGACCGTGGTCAGCCACACCACGATTTCTTCGCCCAGCTGCCGCGTGATCCGCTTGCCGAAGTCGGTGGAAGTGTCGATCGTGAACATCAGGCCCCTTGGGTTGGTCAGGACGGACCGAGGCGCCCCCACTCGATGGCCGGGCAGTGGTTCATCACCATCGTGAGTCCCGCGGCCGTCGTCCGGGCGTAGGCGTCATCGTCCACTACATCGAGTTGGAACCACACCGCCTTGGCGTTGATTCCCACCGCCTGGTCCGCGATGTCGCCGGCCAGCTCGGACCGGACGAACACATCCACGCAGTCCACCGGGAACGGGATGTCCGCCAGCGTCGCGTACCCCTGCTCGCCGTGCACGGTCTCGGCCGCGGGGTGGACCGGCACGATCCGCTTGCCGTGCCCCTGCAGGAACCGCGCCACGCCGTACGCCGCCCGGCTCGTGTTGTTCGACAACCCCACCACGGCCCAGGTCTGGCAGTCCGCCAGGATCTTCCGGATATCACTGTCCATACCTAGATCCTCTCGCGAGCTTCAACCCCGCAGATAGGTGAGGACGGCGGAGACGCGCCGGTCCAGTCCTTCGTCGAGCTGGAGCTTCGCGAAGATGTTGCCGACGTGCTTGCGTACGGCGGCCTCGCTGACGACCAACTGCTCCGCGATCGACGCGTTCACCCGGCCCTCGGCCATCAGCGCGAGCACCTCCAGCTCCCGCGGCGTGAGCGCCGACAGCGGCCCGTCGTTGCGGCGCCGGGCCAGCAGCTGACGCACCACCTCAGGGTCGACCACCATCCCGCCGTCGGCGACCCGGTCGAGCGACTCGAGGAACTCCGCGACATGCCCGACCCGGTCCTTCAGCAGGTACCCGATCCCGCCGGTCGTTGTCTCCAGCAACGATGACAGGTACGCATCCGCGACGTACTGCGACAGCACGAGGATCCCGATCGACGGCAGCTCGGCCCGGATCGCAGCAGCCGCCCGTAGCCCCTCGTCGCTGTGCCCCGGCGGCATCCGGACATCGGTGATCACCACATCCGGAGGGTCCTTGCGGACGACGGCCAGCAGTGTCTCCGCGTCTCCGACGGTGTCCCGTACCTCGTGCCCGGCGCGATCCAGGATGCTCGCCAGCCCCTCCCGCAACAGCAGCGAGTCTTCGGCCAGCACGATGCTCAGTCGCCGAGTCGGCACGGGCACTCCATCCTCAGTCGTGTCGGCCCACCGAGTGGGCTGTCGATGACGAGTGTGCCTCCCAACGCGTCCAATCGGGTCACCAACCCGGTCAGTCCGGTCCCGGTACCGGCCCGCGCGCCGCCGATCCCGTCGTCGGTGATCGTGATGACCAACTGCTGCCGATCGACCCAACCGGCCACCTCGCAGTGGGTGGCCCGCGCGTGCTTCGCGACGTTCGCGAGCGCCTCACTGACCACGAAGTACGCCGCCGCCTCGATCGGCGACGGCAACCGCGACGGCAACGCCATCTGCACGGTCACCGGCAGCGGACTGCGGTCCGCCACCTCCCGTACGGCGGCCTCCAGCCCGTGGTCGACCAGCACCCGCGGGTGGATCCCGCGGACCGCCTCGCGCAGATCGGCCAGCGCCGCCTCCGCCTCGGCATGCGCCTTCACCACCAGCCGCCGGCCCTCCCCCTCGGGCATATCCAGCTCCGCCAGTCCGAGCGTCATCGTGAGCCCGACGAGCCGCTGCTGTACGCCGTCGTGCAGATGCCGCTCGATCCGGGCCCGCTCGGTCTCGAACGCGTCCACCAGATCCAGCCGCGACCGCCGCAACTCGGCCAGGTTCCGCTGCAGTTCGTCGTGCCGCGGGCCGAGCATCGCCCTCGCCAGCGACGCTTCTGCTCCGGCGACCACACCGACCAGGTAGGAGCTGACGACGAAGAACGGCGGCCCGAACGCGACCAGGAAGATGAGCCCTTCCCGGGTCGAGTCCAGGATCCACGGCCCCATCCCCATCTCGTCGATGCCGGCGATGATCGGCGCGGCCAGCGTGGTGAGCAGGGTGGCCGCACTCAGCCCAGCCACGGCGGCACTGAGCGGCCAGACGAAGACGCCGAGGACGAACCCGTACCCGACGGACCGCAGCGACGCCTGCTCGCGACGGCGGAACTTCAGCTTCTCCCGCGCCGACAGCGACGCGGGCATGTCCGCGTGCGGAGTCTTGATGCCGCCGACCAGCACCAGGCCGGCACGCCACCGCTCGACCCGGCCGATCGCGACGCCGATCAGCGGGAACGCGGTCAGCAGCAGGACCCCGATCAGGATCGGGCTCAGGGCGATGCTGGCCGCGGCCGCGACGATGAGGATGGCGAAGGTCAGTACACCGACCGGCACCGAGGTGAACAGATAGGCGTAGCTGCGCCACGGCCAGGACGACACCACGTAGCGCGGTGACGCGAGGGCTGCCCACGGCGTCATCGGCCTGGTCGTCACGGATCTGTCCACCCTGCCAACCCTAGGTCCGGGGCGGCCCGCCGGACGGTAGCGTGCGCGCTACTACAGGTCTCCTCCACAGGCCAGGGTGGAAACGCCGTACCGGCGGTTCGCTGGATCCATGACCGCTACCGCGCCGACGTACCCGAGCGTCGTACCCAATGAAGCGCCAGCCTTGCTGCTGGACGGAATCACGAAGACCTATTGGTCCAAAGCCGGGGCGGTCGATGCGCTGCGAGGCGTGACGCATCACTTCGCCCGCGGTTCGTTCACGGCCGTGATGGGTCCGTCGGGCTCTGGCAAGTCGACGCTGCTGCAATGCGCCGCGGGACTCGACCAGCCCACCAGCGGGACCGTCGTCTTGGGCGGAACCAAGCTGAACGGGCTCAACGAGGTCGCGCTCACCAAGCTGCGGCGGGAGGAGATGGGGTTCGTCTTCCAGGCGTACAACCTGCTCCCTTCGCTGACCGTGTACGACAACGTGGCACTGCCACTGCGGTTGACCGGTCGCCGCCCGCGCCGGGGCGACGTCCATCGGGTGCTCGAGCAGGTCGGGTTGGAGGGGAAGGCCAAGCGCCGGCCCGCCGAGTTGTCCGGTGGGCAGCAGCAGCGGGTCGCGATCGCGCGGGCGCTGATCACCCGGCCATCGGTGTTCTTCGCCGATGAGCCGACCGGTGCGCTGGACAGCGGGACGAGCCGGCAGATCCTCGGGCTGTTGCGCGAGGCAACCGACCGGGCCGGGCAGACGGTGGTGATCGTCACTCACGATCCGGTGGCCGCGGCGTACGCCGAACGGGTGCTGTTCCTGTCCGACGGGCTGATCGCGGGTCACCTCGACCGCGGTACGCCGGGCCAGATCGCCGCCGCCATGAGTGACCTGGAACGCTGATGTTCTACCTCAGCCGACAGACGGTCAGCCGTCACCGCTCCCTGTACGCCGGTTCGTTCGTGGCCTTGGCCGTCGGGGTCTTCCTCCTCGGACTCGCAGCCACCGCGACGGCCGCCACGATCGCCTACCACGGCCCGCTCGCCGACAGCATCACCGTGACGACGCTGGGCGGCCACGACACCCCACCGACGCAGGTCCGGGTGCCGACCTCGGCAGCGGACACGTCCGGGCTGCAGGTCGTCCTCAGCATGGTCGGGGCGATCAGCGGGTTCATCACGATCTTCGTCATCGCCAGCACCTTCGCCTTCGCGGTGGCGTCCAGGCGCCGCGAGATCGGTCTGCTCCGGCTCATCGGCGCGACACCGAGGCAGGTACGGCGGATGATCCTCGGCGAAGCGTTCGCGGTCGCGCTGGTGGCCGCGCTGAGCGGTGCGGTGCTGGCGCAGGTGGCGACTCCCCTGCTGCTGCGCAAAGCGTCGTACACCGAGCTGGCGCCCGTGAAACTGGAGCCGGCCTCGCCGTGGGTGCCGCTGGCGATCGCGGTCGGTGCCGGGCTGCTCGTCGCGATGCTCGGCGCCCGGTCCGCGGCCCGGCGGGCTGGACGGGTCGGGCCGATCGACGCACTGCGGGAGGCCGCACTGGAGCCTCCGCGGATCGGGCCGGTCCGGATCGTCCTCGGGCTGCTCTTCATGGCCGGGTCGATCACGCTGCTGACGCTGATCCGGCCGTCGACTGGCGAGGGCGTGATGCCGCTGGCGATGTTCACGCCGATGCTCCTGGTCATCGCGCTGACGCTGCTCGCACCCCTGGTAGTCCCGTGGATCAGCCGCCTGTGGGCGCTGCCGCTGACCGCCTGGACCCGGGTGTCCGGGAGTCTGGCCCGCAGCAACGTCGTCGCCTCACCGAGGCGCAGCGCATCGCTGGCCGCGCCGATCCTCGCCATCTCAGCGGTCGCCGGGTCGATGGTGCTCAGCCTCAGCTTCGCCGCCGACAGCGCCGAGGCGACGATCCGCGATTCCGTTCGCGCACCGATCGTGGTGACCGGTGCCGCCGAGCTCGACGCCAGTGTGGGCACGGTGGACGCCGGGTTGCCGCTTCAATTCGTCCGGATCGACCAGGACTCTGCCGAACTGGAGGACGCCGAGGGGATCGACCCGGCGATCGCGACGCAGACCCGGAATCTCACCCCGCTGTCCGGTGATCTGGACAAGCTCACCGGGAACACTGTTGCCGTCAGCAAGCAAACCTCCGGTCTCGAGCACTACGACGTCGGCGACGAGGTGCCGGTGACGTTCCTGGACAAGACCGCCGCCAGGCTCCGGGTCGTCGCGATCGTCCCGGACGCCTTCGGAGTCAGCCCGTCCTTCCTGATCCCGCTCGACCTCGCCCGCAAGCACGCTCCGTCCGCCGTACCCGACCGGAGCTTCGTTCTGCCCGCTCCCGGTGTCGATCTGCTCGGCACGATCGACCACGCCGTACCGGCGGCCGAATGGGAAGCGGAGCAGGCCGAAGGAGTGCGGAAGGGCAACCAGTTCGGGCTGATCCTGCTGCTCGGCCCAGCCGCGCTGTACAGCGCCATCGCGATCGCCAACACGCTCCTGATGGGCAGTCTGCAGCGGCGACACGAGTTCATCACCTCGCGGCTGCTGGGTGCCACGCCGGCGCAGATCCGCCGGATGGTCCTGTGGGAGTCCTCGCTGGTCGGCGTGGTCGCGCTCAGCCTCGGTACGGCGATCACGGTCACCGTCGGGATACTGACCCGGCACGCCATGACGTCGGGGATGACCGACGTACCGGTGACGGTGCCGTGGGGTGTGCTGCTGGGTATCGCCGGACTTTGTCTGACGCTGGCGGTAGGGTCCGCTCTGGCCCCGACGACGTACATCCTGCGCCGGTCGCAGCCGTCCGCTGCGGTGGAATAGACCGGTATCGGGCGGATCGACCGACGCAACGGTGGGTCGTGGCCGGGCAAAAGTCCGTTCACCAGCGACAATGGGCACGGCGCCGGACCGTCGCGGCGCCGTACCGGTTCGATCGAGGAGCAGTAAAACCCGCATGGCACGCCGTTCCAGCACCACCGCCGAGCCCGAGGACTTCGAGGAGCGCATCCTCGACGTCGATGTCTCCGACGAGATGCGCGCGAGCTACCTGGAGTACGCCTACTCGGTGATCTACGCCCGGGCGCTGCCGGACGCACGGGACGGACTGAAACCGGTCCAGCGGCGGATCCTGTTCTCAATGGCGGAGAACAACATCCGCCCCGACCGCGGACACGTGAAGTCGGCCCGCGTCGTCGGTGAGGTCATGGGTAAGTACCACCCGCACGGCGACGGTGCGATCTACGACGCGCTGGTCCGGACCGCGCAGCCGTGGTCGATGCGGGTCCCGCTGATCGACGGCCACGGGAACTTCGGGTCCCTCGACGACGGCCCCGCCGCGATGCGGTACACCGAGTGCCGGATGGCGCCGCCGGCGATGGCGATGACGACCGGCCTGGACGAGGACGTCGTCGACTTCAAGCCGAACTACGACGGCCAGGAGGAAGAGCCGTCGGTGCTGCCGGCCGCCTTCCCGAACCTGGTGGTCAACGGCGCCTCCGGCATCGCGGTCGGGATGGCGACCAACATGGCCCCGCACAACCTGGTCGAGGTGATCCAGGCCCTGCGGCACCTGATCAAGACCCCGGCCGCCGACCTCGACGACCTGATGCGGTTCATCCCCGGCCCGGACCTGCCGACCGGCGGCAAGATCGTCGGCCTGGAGGGCATCAAGGACGCGTACGCGACCGGTCGCGGCAGCTTCAAGATGCGCGCCACCGCCCGGGTCGAGAACGTCACCCCGCGGCGCAAGGGCATCGTCGTCACCGAGCTGCCGTACTCCGTCGGCCCGGAGAAGGTGATCGAGAAGATCAAGACCCTGGTCCAGTCCAAGAAGCTGCAGGGCATCGCCGACGTCAAGGACCTGACCGACCGCACCCACGGCACCCAGCTGGTGATCGAGGTCAAGAACGGCTTCGTGCCCGAGGCGCTGCTGGAGCAGCTCTACAAGCTGACCCCGCTCGAGGACGCGTTCCACGTCAACAACGTCTGCCTGGTCGACGGCCAGCCGCGCACCCTCGGTCTGAAGACCCTGCTCGAGGTCTACCTCGACCACCGGTACGACGTGACGCGGCGGCGCAGCGAGTTCCGCCGCAAGAAGGCGCAGGACCGGCTGCACATCGTCGACGGCCTGCTGATCGCGATCCTGGACATCGACGAGGTCATCCAGATCATCCGGACCAGCGACGACGCGGCCGCCGCCCGGACCCGGCTGATGGAGATCTACGACCTCACCGAGGTACAGACCAACTACATCCTGGACATGCCGCTGCGCCGGCTGACGAAGTTCTCCAAGATCGAGCTCGAGACCGAGAAGGGCGAACTGGAGCGCGAGATCGAGCGGCTGACCGCGATCCTCGAGGACCAGGCGCTGCTGAAGAAGACGGTCTCCGACGAGTTGGCCGAGGTCGCGAAGACGTACGGCACGCCGCGGCGGACTGTGCTGCTGGAGTCGTCGGGTGCGACCAAGACCGCGGCCGTGCCGCTCGAGGTCCGCGACGACCCGTGCTGGGTCCTGATGAGCTCGACCGGCCTGCTCGCCCGGACGAACGGCGTGGAGCCGTTCGGGACCGGCGACACCAGGGCGAAGCACGACGCGATCGTGTCCGCGGTGAAGAGTACGGCGCGCGGTCAGTACGGCCTGATCACCAGCGCGGGCCGGTTGATCCGGCTCGAGTCGCTCGACCTGCCCGCCGTACCGACGACCGCGAACGCGCCGAACCTGCAGGGTGGCGCGCCGGTGGCCGAGTTCGTGTCGCTCGAGCCCGGCGAGAAGGCGCTCGCCCTCACGACGATGGACCCGGACTCGATCGGCGTCGCCCTGGGTACGACGGGTGGCGTGGTCAAGCGGGTCGTCCCGGACCACCTGAGCAACCGCGACTCGTGGGAGATCGTCGGCCTCAAGGAGGGCGACGAGGTGATCGGCGCGGTCGAGCTGACCACCGGCGACGAGGAGCTGTGCTTCATCACGTCGGACGCGCAGTTGCTGCACTTCCCGGCGTCCGCGGTTCGGCCGCAGGGACGGACGGCGGGTGGCATGGCGGGCGTCCGCTTGGCCGCCGGCGCAAAGGTGGTCTTCTTCGGTGCTGTGAACGCTGGTCGCGACGCGCAGGTCGTCACCATCGCGGGCTCGTCGTCGGCGCTGCCGGGGACCGAGGTCGGCGCGGTGAAGGTGACGCCGTTCAGCGAGTACCCAGGCAAGGGTCGCGGCACTGGTGGTGTGCGATGCCAGCGGCTGCTCAAGGGTGAGGACGGGCTGCTGCTCGGCTTCATCGGGGCGGCTCCGGTCCGGGCCAGTGCGAGCAGCGGTGCTCCGGTCGAGTTGCCCCCGATCGATCCGCGGCGCGACGGCTCCGGCGTACCCGTGGCTCAACCGATTGCTGCGTGTGCTCCAGACAGTGTCAGTTACATGGCAGGCTGACCCCCATGAAGAGACTCGTCGCGCTCGGCGCGGTGCTGGTACTGGCGCTGGCGGGGTGCAGCGACAAGAAGGATTCCGGGGACGGCGACGGCCAGTCCGGTGACGACCCGGTCGCGATGCTCACGGCGGCCAAGAAGGCCATCGACGAGGCGGCCAGCGTGCACATCGTGCTGACCGGCCGCGACCTGCCGGAGACCGCGCAGGCGCTCGCGTCCGGTGACGGCGTCGCGACCCATGCCCCGGCGTTCAAGGGGAAGCTGACCGTCCGCGCGGCCGGTTCGCCGATCGACGCGGAGGTCGTCGCGGTCGACGGCAAGGTCTACGCGAAGCTCCCGCTCACCGGTCGATTCCTCGAACTGACACCGTCCCAACTAGCTGGCCTCGGGGCGCCTGACCCGGCCATCCTGCTCGACCCGTCCAAGGGCCTGACCTCGGTCCTGCCGAAGGTGAAGGACCCGAAGATCAAGGGCGAGACCAGGGACGGCGCCAAGGTCCTGACCGAGATCACCGGCGCGGTCCCGGGCAAGTCGTTGCAGGGCATCTTCCCGAAGGCGCCCGCTGACCAGGACTTCCCGAGCACGTTCAAGATCGACAACGACACCAAGCAGTTGGTCGCCGCGACCATCTCCGGTCCGTTCTACGAGGGCGCCACCAGCAGCTACGACGTCACCTTGGACAAGTACGGCGAGACGGTAGAGATCACCAAGCCGTGAGCGAGGACTCGCCCGTCGGCCGTGCGGCGTCGGTGAGCAGCCCGAAGACCAGGCTCACCCTGGCCTCGATCGCGGTGGCGTTCGCCGCGGCCGACACCTACGTCGTCGTACTGGCGCTGCCGGACATGATGGCGGGCGTCGGGCTGTCGGTGGACGAACTGCAGCGGGCCGCGCCGATCATCTCGGGGTTCCTGCTCGGCTACATCGCCGTACTGCCGCTGATCGGGCGGATCGCCGACGTGGTCGGGCGTACGCCGGTGCTCGTCGGCGCGCTGATCCTGTTCGCGGTCGGGTCGCTGATCACGGCCGGGGCGTACGACCTCTCGCTGGTGGTAACCGGTCGGTTTCTTCAGGGTGTGGGTGGTGGTGGGCTCGTGCCCGCGACGCTGGCCCTGGTCGCCGACCTGTGGCCGGCTGACCGGCGTGGACTCCCCCTCGGCGTCGTCGGCGCTGTCCAGGAACTCGGGGCGGTGCTCGGGCCGCTGCTCGGTGCGGCGGTGCTGGCGGTCGCGGACTGGCGCTACATTTTCTGGCTCAATCTGACCGTCGCTGTTCTGCTCGCGCTCCTACTCCGCGGCCTGAAGCCTCCACCGCTGTCAGCCGCGGTCGGCGTTCTGGCCTGCATCGCACTCGGGCTGACCATCACCGCCCCCGAGCGACTCGCGACCGGCGTCACTCTGGGCTTGCCCTTCGTGCCGTTCACCGGGTCGTCCCGCCTGCTCACGCCGATCGGCGTGGTCACGCTCGTTCTGGCCCTGGTCTGGCTGGGTCTGGTCTTGTGGCGGACACGTGGTCGGCTCACAGCTGTGTTGTCGCAGGTGGACCTCGTTGGCGCACTCCTGCTGGCCCTCGCGCTGGCCGGAGTGGTCTTGGCGTTCGCCACCGCTGACCCCGAGCGTGAGCTGATGGCGCCTGCCGGTCCGTGGCTGCTGGTCGCTGCTGCCGTCTTCGCGGTCGGCTTCGCGATCTGGCAACGCCGTACGACGCGAGCGATCGTGCCGCGAGGTCTGCTCGGTGCCCGGCCGGCTTGGGGCTCGCTGGCGGTCAGCTTCCTGGTCGGATGTGCGTTGATCGCCGCGCTGGTCGACGTACCGGTCTTCGCGCGGACCACTCAGGGCGGCGGGCAGTTGGCCGCGGCGCTGGTATTGCTGCGGTTCCTGATCGCGCTGCCCGTCGGCGCGGTCGTCGGCGGGTGGCTGACCAGGCGCTTCGGGCTCGGGCTTATCACCGGCGCTGGTCTGGCGCTGGCTGGGGCGATGTTCGTGCTGATGGCGTTCTGGGGGCGGAACGCGCTCGATCACTTCCCGGCGACCGTCGTACTGCTGCTGTGCGGCTTCGGGTTCGGGCTGGCGTTGTCGCCGGTCAACACGGCGATGCTCGGCGCGACGCCCGCGGAGACCCACGGTCTGGTCAGCGCGCTGGTCGTGGTGGCGCGCATGGTCGGCATGCTGGTCGGCGTGTCCGCGCTCACAGCGATAGGACTGCGGCGGTACTTCTCGATCGCCGACGACATCCCGTCGCCCAACGAGCTGTGCCCGTCCGCGCCCGGTTCCTGCCGGCCCTTCGTGGACGCGCTCCGCGACGCGGCCATTTCACAAGTTCACGCGATCTTCGCGGGAGCCGCGGTGTGCGCGTTCCTCGCCGCGATTTTGGCCGTCCTGCTGCTCGGCCGACGTGGCGTTGTGCACAGATGATGAGCATCACGCCGGACAGCCGTCCCACCTCGCGTACCGTGATCACGTGACTGTTCGACCCGACGCGACCGGTAGGCCCGGCTTGTGCTCGACGTTCTGCCGGGAGTTGCGCGAGCCGCTCACCGGTACGGCGGTCGTCGCGAGCGGCTGGGTCGTTGTCGAGCAGCCGGGTCCCTGGGGTGCGAAGGCACCGACGCACAGTCATCTCGATCCCGAGTTCGGCGGGAAGTTCGACGACGCCTGCAAGAAGGCGGACGTCAGGTTCGGCCTGATCCGCGCTCCCGGCCGGCACTCGGACGCGATCGAACAGCCCCACCAGGTGTACGTCGCCTCGACGATGCCCGGGCGGAGTTGGTTGCTCGGCGGCCGGGTCGACGATCCGATGGCGCTGCGGACGCTTGACCTGGATGCGGTTGCCCGCGGCGATCAGGATGCGGTCGTTGCCTCGCTTCCCGGGCTGAGCCTGGTCGACCATCCGGTGATGCTGGTCTGCACGAATGGCAAGCGTGACGAGTGTTGCGCGCTGCTCGGACGGCCGCTGGTGAAGGCACTGTCCGCGGCCGCGCCGGGCCGGGTCTGGGAGGCGAATCACCTGGGCGGCCACCGCTTCGCGCCGACCGCGACCGTGCTCCCCGCGGGCACCATGCACGGACACCTCACCGCCGAGGCCGCCGTCACCGTGCTCGCGGCCGCGGATCGCGGCGAGACCGTCCTGACCGGACTGCGTGGCCGGTCGACCTGGACCAAGCACGGTCAGGCCGCGGAGATCGCCGTACGCCGTCTCCTCGGTGAACTATCGCTGGATGCCCTCAGAGTCGCGGGCGAAGACCCTGAAGCTGTGACGGTGTGGCATCGCGACGGCCGGTCCTGGACTGTTCCGGTGACCAGTGTCGCCGCCGATCCACCCCGTCCGGAGTCCTGCGGAAAGGAGCCGTTCGCGATGTCGATCCTGCAAGCCGGAACCCCTGTGCCAGGTGAGGCCCGATGAGCACCGGGTTCGAGGACCTGCTGGCCGCCAACGCGGAGTACGTCGCCGACTTCCACTACGGCGGCTTCGACGGTCTGGCCCACGCCGGCATCGGCGTCGTCACGTGCATGGACTCACGGATCCCACCGCTGGAGATGCTCGGGCTGAAGCCGGGCGACGCGAAGGTCCTGCGCAGCGCGGGTGGCCGGGTCACCGAGATCACCATGACCGGGCTGGTGCTCGGCGTCCAGTTGCTCGGCGTCCGCCGGATCATGGTCATCCCGCACACCCGCTGCGCGATGGCCGCGATGTCCGAGGACGAACTGCGCGCTCAGGTGGAGCAGGCTGCCGGCAAGCCGGCCGGCTACCTGCCGATCAACGTCATCCCCGACCAGCTCGAGGCGCTCCGCCGTGACGTCGCCGCCGTCCGCGACCACCCGCTCATCGGCGAGGACATCCTGGTCGGCGGTTTCATGTACGACGTCGACACCGGCCGCCTCACCCAGATCGACTGATGCCGGGGCTGACCGAGCCCGCACTCCGGCCGTTGCCGCTGGCAACCCTCCGCCCGCAGGGGTGGTTGCTGGAACGGCTGCGACTGCAGGCGGACGGGATGGCTGGGCACCTGGACGAGTTCTGGCCGGATGTGGCCCGGAGTGGCTGGATCGGCGGTGATGCCGAGGGTTGGGAGCGCGGTCCGTACTGGCTCGACGGGATCGTCGGCGTCGCCTACCTGCTGGACGATGACCGGTTGAAGGCCAAGGTGCGTCGGTGGGTGGACTACATCCTCGAGCACCAGAACGAGGACGGATGGTTCGGTCCGCGCAGTGGCGAGGCGACGTACGCCGATCACGACACTTGGCCGCGGATCATTGTGCTCAAGGCGCTGCTGCAGCACCTCGACGCAACGGGTGATCCGCGCGTCGTCCCGGCTGCGCTGAGGTTCCTTCGCCTGCTCGACGCGATGCTGGACGAGTGGCCGCTGCGGGAGTGGGCGCGGTCTCGCTGGACCGACGTCGTGTGGGTGATCAACCAGCTTCACGATCTGACTGGTGAGGGCTGGCTGCTGGGGCTGGCTGCGAAGTGCAAGGAGCAGGGGTTCGACTGGTTCGGGTATGCCGATCGGCTGCCGTTCACCGGGAAGGTGCCTGAGGCAACGTTACGGGCCTTCCAGGCCCAGCATGACGGCAACTGGATGAACGACGGCCACCTGTCGTCCCACGGCGTGAACGTCGCCATGGGCCTGAAGGCGATGCCGGTGTGGCAACGCCATGACACGTCGGTCGACCAGCAGGCGCGGCTCCTTCACCTCATCGCTCAGCTGGACGCCTGTCACGGCCAGGCCAATGGACTCTTCAGCTGCGACGAACACCTGGCCGGCCGCCATCCGAGCCAGGGCACCGAGACCTGCACAGTCGTCGAGTACCTCGCCTCGCTCGAGGTCGCCCTCGAATCCTTCGGTCCGGTCGAGCCGCTCGCCGACCGCCTCGAACGGCTGGCCTTCAACGCGCTCCCCGCCAGTACGACGCCCGACGAGTGGACCCATCAGTACATCCAGCAGGCCAACCAGGTGATCTGCCACGTCACCGAGGATCGCATCTACACGAACAACGGCCCGGACGCGAACGTCTTCGGCCTCGAACCCCACTTCGGCTGCTGCACCGCCAACCGCCACCAAGGCTGGCCCCGCTTCACCTCCCACCTCTGGATGCGCTCCCCCGACGGCGCCTTCACCGCCCTGTCCTACGCCCCCTGCTCCTTCGACCACGACGGCCTGACGGTCTCCGTAGCCGGCGCCTACCCCTTCTCGGACGACGTCGAAATCACCACCCACGGCACCGGCCGACTCCGCCTCCGAATCCCCACCTGGGCAACCAACCCCACCCTGACCATCGACACCCCCACCGACCCCAACCCACCCCACCACCAACACGTGCCCGACCTCACCCCCAGCTCCACCCAGCACCCGGCCGGAACTACCCGCGATTCCGCCCAGCGCGTGGCTCGACCCACCCCCAACTCCGCCCAGGACACGACCGGAGCCCCCCGATCCGCCCACGAGTCTGCCGCGCTTACCCCCGGATCCGTGCATGAGGTCGAGGTGTCGGGTGATCAGACGCTCCGTCTGCACCTCGGCGCGAGCGTCCAGGCGGTACCTCGTACGGGTGGAGCGATCACCCTGGAGCGCGGCCCCCTGGTGTTCTCACTCCCGATCGGCGAAGACTGGCGCCAGATCGGGGGCGAAGATCCCCACGCCACCTGGGAGGTGCACCCCACCACCCCCTGGAACTACGCGATCAACCCCGAGCACACCCGCCTCTCTCGAAAACCGATCAGTTCCAACCCGTTCTCCCCCGCCACCGCCCCACTCCACCTCCAAGTCCGAGCCCACCAACTCCCCTGGCCCCTGGAACACGGCGCCGCAGCCGCACCCCCACCCAACCCAGGCCACTCCACCGACCCGACGGCCGTCGGCGCTGACCCGGCTGCCCCGGATCCTGCCACCGGCGGGCCGGAGGAGCTCACCTTCATCCCGTACGGCTGTACGACTCTGAGGGTCACCGAGCTTCCGCAGGTCTAGCGGTGCCCACCCAGGACGTTCCACCGGGGTGAGCCGGCCCGCGCCGCAGACAGGATCTGGGGATCGCAGACAGGATCTCGAGACTGCGGACAGGATCCCGGGACCGCGGACACGATCTGGGGACCGCAGACAGGATCCCGGGACCGCGGACAGGACCTGGGGACCGCAGACAGGATCCCAGGACCGCGGACAGGACCTGGGGACCGCAGACACGATCCCAGGACCGCGGACACGATCCCGGGACTGCGGACATGGCATGACCTGTTCACGGTCACCAGAAGGTGTTCACGGTCACGCCACACCGACCGCCCTGCCACCAGCCACCAGCCACCTGCCACCTGCCACCAAAAGCCTGGCCACGACGCGCGGCCGCCCGCTCGGCCGGCCTGGAGCTGGAGGACCTCACCTTCCTTCCTCATGGGTGCACGACGCTTCGGGTGACCGAGTTGCCTGCGGTCTACCGCTCCTCGATCAGCTCGATCTCGTCCACGGCCGACGTACCCTCACGGACCAGCGCGAAGGCCGCCTTCGTCTCGGCCAGGGTGGGCGCGAGCTCGCGCGCGGCCTTCAGGTCGTCGGCCGACTCCCAGCGCCATACCCCGGCCCACTGGTTCTCCCCGACCCGGCCGAGACGTGCCTCCGTCAGCCCCGGGATCGACGCCCGGACCGCATCGACCAACGCGTTGTGCCGATCCAGCACCTCCCCCGCGTCCTCCGACACGGCCTCGAACTTCGTGATCGCGATCAGCGACATGACTAGTGCCTCTCTCTAGAGTTGATTTCTAGTGAACGAATCTAGAGATAGACTCTAGTCATGACCGTTGTCAAGCGACCAAGCAAGCGGGCCGAGAAAGCGCAGGAGACCCGCCGCCGGATCATCCAGGCCGCGACAGAGCTCTTCGTCGCCGACGGGTACGGCGCGACCAACCTGCAGGAGGTGGCCGACCGGGCCGGTGTCGCGGTACAGACGATCTACTTCGTCTTCGGCAACAAGCGGGCCTTGCTGAAGGAACTGGTCGACGTCACGATCGCCGGCGACACCGAGCCGCTCGCGACCATGGAGCGCCCTTGGTTCACCGACGCGGTCGCGATGCGCACCGCCCCGGACATGCTGGCTGAATACGTCCCCGGCTCCAGCGCCGTCCTCGCCCGAGTCGCACCGATCATGCGCGTCCTCGAGTCCGCCGTCGCGAACGATCCGGAGGTCTCCGCCCTCTGGCCACCCGACGAGGATCTGCGGTACGTCGTACAACGCGCAGCAGCGGAGGCCCTCGTGACCAAGTCGGGCCGCAGGAGAGGCCTGACCGTCGACGAGGCCGCCGATCTGCTCTACGGCATCCTCAGCCCCGAGCTCTACCTGCTCTTCGTCCGCGACCGCGGCTGGTCCCACGACCGCTGGGTCGAATGGGCCACCCAGACCCTCCGCACCCAACTCTGCGCGTGACGACTGACGTCAGCGGAACACCCGCATCCACCGCCACCAGAGCCCGACGCTGGACCGAGGCCGCCCTTCTGCTGCTCGGGGCGATCGGACTGGTCGTCCTCGTGTATCCCACCTTCGTCCTCATGGAAGCGCTGCCGCGCGTCGATCCCTCCCAACTCGGGCACGGAGTCACGTACTCGGGTTCAGGCATCGATCACCGGTGGATCGCGCAGGCGTTGCTCTCAGCACTCCTCCTGATGCTCGTCACCGGACTCCCCATCGGCCGCCTGGCCGGGCGCGGTTCGCTCCCAGGTGCGGTTGCCCAGGTCATCGGGGGCCTGGCCGTCGCCTTCTGGGCTCTGGTCGGCACCGCGCTCACCAGCGCGTACTTCTGGGGCCCGGACGATCGCTGCACCTACGCCTCCTGCTGGCCACTGCACCAACAGATCGCCGCGAACCTCGCACCAGGCGTGCTGACCGCGATCGTGATGATCGTGATGGCTCTGCTCGTCAACCGGCTGGCGTGGTGGATCCGCACACTGGTCCCGGCTGCGGTGTGGGTCGCCGTGCTCGTCGTCCAGTACCCGGTCTGGACGCGCTACCTGCTGCCGCTCTTCCAGGCGCCGCCTACCTGACGGTCACCTTGCCGGTGTCGAGTTCGTAGTATGCGCCGACGAGTTTGAGCTTGCCGGACTTCTCCAGCGGGCCGATCACCGGCGACTGGCGCAGCTTCGCGAGCACCAGGTCGACGTTCGCGTGGACGGCGTTGGTCAGGCGGTCGCCCGGTTTCCCGGTGACCTGACGGACAGCCGGCGCCAGGGCATCGACGATGTACCCCAGTTCACCGGCTTCCGCAGTACGCCGACGTGAGTCCAGCGCCTTGATCGTCGCATCGAGCGCACCACAGCGCTGATGGCCCAGGACGATGAGAAGAGGAGTGTGCAGTTCCACGACCCCGAACTCCACGCTGCCGGTGACGGAGTGGTCGAGCGCCTCGCCCGCACTGCGTACGACGACCAGATCGCCGAGCCCTTCGTCGAAGACGAGCTCGATCGGGACCCGCGAGTCGACACACCCGAGCACGGTCGCGAACGGATGCTGCGCCTTGCTCACCGCGACCCTACGCGCGATTCCTTCGTCGAGATCCTCGTCCCGCTCAGCCACGAAGCGGGCATTGCCGTCCAGCAGCCGCCGCAGGGCTTGGTTGCCGTCAACAACAGCCAACGGCGGCGAGGATGTCGGACCCGTTGTCGGGGGCAACGTCCCGCCGGGGATCTGCTCGGCCGCAGGCGTCACCTCGGGCGAGGCGTCGTCCGCACAGCCGGTGAGGACCGCGCCGGTAGCCCCGGCCGCGAGCAAACCCAGCATCCGGCGACGCGACGGCCGATTTCGGGACGGCATACCGGCGGACGTCGTGCGCAGGGACGAAAGAGACGGCGTGTTCAACGGAGTGCTCCTCACAGGAGTGCGGCGTGGGGCGGCGCCGCCTGTTCCGAAGGTAGCCGATTGCATACAGTCTGCAATACCCGCGAGATGTTCGGATCTCTCGGTTCCCGGGCCGAAATCTGATAGATACCCCTTATGAGACTCCGCCCCAGCTCATTCTCCCGATCCCTGCTCGTCGGCGCCCTGGCCCTGACCACCGTCCTGTCCGGCGCGCCCACCGTGCACGCCGCGCCGGTCGTCACCGGTTGCCTCGACCAGTCCGTCACCGGCAGCGTCGAGGAGCAACGCCTGGACAACGGCGTCGCCGGTGGTCCGTCGGTCCCGGCCCAGATCCTGCAGCGATCCGGCTTCGGCCATCAGGTAGCGCTCTTCACCCGCCTGCTCTGCACGATGCCGAACCCGCGGGCCGCCGCGATCCTCGTCCACACCCAAGGCGAGGCTCTCTGGCGTACGGCGACCCACCGCGCCCAGCACTCGGTCACCGGCACCGACGCGCTGCCAGCCACCGACGACCGAGGCCTGTACTGGGCCCGCCTCTCGATGGCCCTCGCCCTCCGCCAGTGGCAACCCCGCTTCGGCCTCGGTACGACGGAGCGCGCCGACCTGATCCGATCGCTCGAATACACCTCACGCGGCATCACCAGTAGCCGCTTCTCCCCCGGCGTACGGAAGATCCTGGTCACCGGCTTCGATCCGTTCACGCTCGACGCGGACATCCGGATCGGCAACCCTTCCGGAGCGAACGCACTGACGCTCGACGGCCAGCGCTGGACGATCAACGGCACGACCTACCAGATCCAGACCGTGATGTTCCCGGTCCGCTACACCGACTTCGACGAGAACATGGTCGAGAACGCCCTCGCACCGCACTACCGCCCCGGCCCACAGCACGCGGACCTGGTGATGACGGCCAGCCAGGGCCGGGTCGGCATCTTCGACCTCGAGGTCTACAACGGCCGGCGTCGGTCGGTCAGCTCGATCGGTGACAACAACAATCTCTGGGGCGGCGGCACCATCAACGCCCCGGTCGTCTCCCCCAGCATGCCGCCCGGCCCGGAGTGGCTGACGTCGAGCCTCCCGCTGGCACGGATGGCGCAGGCCGACGTCACACCGTTCCGGACCCGGGTGAACACCTCGGTGCTGGAGATCCCGGCCGGGCAGACTGCGCCGGTCCGGCAGCCGCTGGGTCCGACACCCGGCTCGATCGCGTCGGAAGGCACCGGTGGCGGCTACCTGTCGAACGAGGTTGCCTACCGCAACACCCTCCAGCGCGACCTGCTCGACCCGTCGATGCCCGCCGGTCACCTGCATGTCCCGGTGCTGTCGTTCGACCCAGCCAACAAGACCGAGATCACCGACCCGACGTACGAGACCAACCGCGAAGACATCGTCCGCGGCGCCCACGCCGTACTCCGCCAAGCCCTGCGTTAGGACTCAGAGAGGCCGTGCTGGTCGCGGCGGCGGAGAACGACCAGCGTGACGCCGAGCGCGACCGCGCCGAGGGCGATGCCACCCAGTGCGCCCAACGCGACGGAGTTGGTGTCGAGAGCAGTCGTTCGATCGACCGAATCGAGCGGTGCCTGGGCAGGGGTTGGGTCGGCGTATCCCGGATAGCCGGTTCCTTCGTCCGGCCAGGGGTCCGCCTGTTGCGTCTGCGTTTGGTTCGGTTGCCATGGAGTGGCCGTCGCAGGGGCGGCCGTTCCGAGGGCGACGCCGAAGAGAACGACTGCGATCGCCATGCTGCGGTGCTTCATGATCCCGTCTCCTTGTCCTCACGTCCGGCGGAACCGCTCGCCGCGGTCCGGGTACGCCGTACGTCTGGTACTCCCGTTGTCGCCCACAGCGGTATCGCGACGCCGCAGGGCGGTATCACGGCGGTAACGCCGCCATTGACGGCGTCCCGGTCGGCCATGACAGTCGAGAGGTGGGGATCGACGTACTCGGTCCGCTCACGATCGAGGGCGAGCAGAAGGCTCTCGGGCGACGTGATCGGATCGTGGTCGCAGCGCTGGCCGTCCACCCCGGGGAGGTCGTCAGCGCAGAGCAGCTGGCCGACGTGTTGTGGCGCGAGCGGCCGCCACCGTCATGGCAGAAGGTCGTCCAGGGGTGCGTGGTCCGGCTCCGCAAGGTCCTCGGCACGCACGCGATCGAGACGCAGCCGCTCGGGTACCGGCTCGCCGTACCGCTCGACGAGATCGACGCTCAGCGCTTCGATCGTGCCGTGGTCCGGGCGCGGGCGTTGCTCGCGTCGGACGAACCCGAGCGATCGGCCATGGTCCTCGCCGACGCTCTGGCGTTGTGGCGTGGCCGACCGCTCACGGAGCTGGACGGCTGGGACACCGCCCGCATCGAGGCCTCCCGACTGATCGAGTTGCGGCACACGGCCGACGAGTTGTACGTCGAGTCGGCCCTGAGATCCGGACAGCACGACCAGGTCCTCGCCAAGGCACAGGCACTGGTCACTGAGGCGCCATTGCGCGAACGACGCTGGGTCCTGCTCGCCACGGCGCAGTACCGGTCCGGCCGGCAAGGCGACGCGCTGCGGACGATCCATCGACTGAAGAGCGTCCTGAACCGCGATCTCGGCCTCGATCCCAACGCGGAAGTCGACGCTCTGGAGCAGGCGATCCTGCGCCAGGACCCGTCGCTGGTCGCAGCGAGCGCGCTGCCGGAGCCCAGCCCGGAATGCCCGTATCCGGGCCTCAAGCCATACGACGTCGACGACGCCGACTCCTTCTTCGGCCGTGACGCCGACATCGCGGCCTGCCTGCGCCGACTCGCCGACGAATCGGTGCTGGCAGTCGCCGGCCCCTCCGGCTGCGGCAAGTCCTCACTGATCCGGGCCGGCGTCGCCGCCACGTTGCGCCGAGACGGCCGGCAGGTCGTGGTGATGACTCCGGGGCCGCATCCGGTCGCAGCGCTCGCAGCGGCCATGTCCGGTACGACGGCACCGGTGCTCCTCGTCGACCAGTTCGAGGAAGTCTTCTCACTATGCCAGGACAGGACCGAGCGGGTTGCCTTCCTGACCGCTCTGGCAGCGCATGAGGCATTGCTGATCATCTCGATCCGTGCTGACCGGCTGGCCGACGTCTCGGAGTCTCCGTCGTTCGCGCGACTGGTCGAGCGCGGCCTCTACCTGCTGTCGGCGATGACACCGGACAACCTGCGGACGGCGATCGAGGAACCCGCCCGGCTGGCGTCGCTGGTCGTCGAACCAGGCCTGGTCGACCTGCTCGTCAACGAGGTCGCGGACCAGCCGGGCGCGTTGCCACTGATGTCGCACGCCTTGCGCGAGACCTGGCAACGTCGCGAGGGACGCACGCTCACGGTCGCCGGCTACAACGCCTCCGGCGGCATCCGGAGCGCGGTCGCGCAATCCGCCGAAGCGGTCCACGAGCGGCTGTCACCGGAGCAGCGCACGGTCCTGCACGGCCTGTTGCTGCGCCTGGTCGCGCCGGGACCGGAGGGCGAACCGACCCGCAGCCGCTTGCCGCGTCGCCTGGTCGTGACACGAGCCGAGGACGACCAGATGATCGATCTGCTCGTCGCTTCGCGGCTGCTCACCAGCGACGCCGGAGTCGTCGAGATCGCTCACGAGTCTCTGGTCCGAGCCTGGCCCCGGCTCCGAGGCTGGCTCGAGGACGACCTGGAAGGCCAGCGCATCCTGCATCATCTCGCGGTCGCCGCCGACTCCTGGAACAACCTCGAACGGCCCGGCAGTGAGTTCTATCGTGGCGTGCGTCTGGCCAAGGCGCTGGACTGGCGTGAGCGTACGACGCCCGCGCTGACCGCGACCGAGGAAGACTTCCTGGCCGCGAGCAAACGACTGTCCGAGACCGAACTCCGCGCGGCCGAGACCAGAGCCCGGCTCCAGTCGAGGGCCAACCGTCGCCTCCGCGCCGCCCTCGCCACCGCGGCCGTCCTCCTGGTCGGCGCTCTCATCGCCGGCTTCGTCGCCGTACGCCAGGCAGGACGCGCCGAAGTCGCCGCCGACCGCGAACTGGCCCGCCAGGTGGGTGCTCGCGCGCTGGTGACCGAGGACATCAGCCCGTCTCTCCTGCTGGCCGCCCAAGGCGTCCGCTTCGAGGATTCCCCGGACACCCGGACGAATCTGGTGGCCGCGATCAACAGACATCCGTCTCTGATCCGATCGATCCGCGCACCGCTGGGCCGGACCGAGAACGTCGATGTCTCGCCGGATGGCACCAGGATCGTCTCCGGCGACAACCGTGCCACCTTCCAGCTGTACGACGCCGCATCGGGACGAGTGCTCGCGTCGCACACCTTGTCTCCGGTCGCCGACGGCGCGGTCGTCTTCACCCGCCCCCTGTTCAGCCCCGACGGTAGCCTGATCGCGGCGATCGCGGTGGACACCTACAACAACCCGGTCGACCCGGCCTGGCCGATACGGGTGCTGAGGGCCGACACCCTCGAGCCGGTAGATCCACAGCCCGTATTTCCAGGCTCCGGAAGACCTCAGCTGAACAACCTCGGCTTCAGCGCAGACGGCCGCCATCTGGTGGCCGGAGCACGCGATCCGAACAGCGACGCGGCGTTCGCTCTCGTCTGGGACGTCGGAGCGCTCGATCGACTGCCCCGGAGGGTCAGTCTCAGCATTGGGCCACAGCGCGCAGCCCTCAGCCCCGACGGCCGGACGGTTTACCGGTCCTGGCCGCTCATTGCCTCCGACGTCGCCACCGGCCGGGAGATGTGGCAGCGACCCGATCTCAAGGGCGATCCTGTGGTCACCCCAAGCATCGGTCTGCCCATCGTGGAAACCTCCCGGAACGGTGAGCTGCTCGCCTATCTGCATCCCGGCCCCGTCCGCACCGAACGGACTACGACTACGGTCGTCGATGCACGCACCGGGAAGACCATCTGGGTGTTGCCGACTGCTCAGGACCCACCGCGCGACGCTGCCTTCTCGGCCGACGGCAAGCTGTTGGCCACCGCTCACTACGGGGGCGAGGTCGTCATCTGGGACCTGGACACGGGGCAGGCGACGCAACGCCTGCGTACTGCGGAGGTCTCGTGGGGAGTCGCGCTCAGTCCGGATGGGCGGACCCTGTACACGGCCGGCGACGCGGGCATGCTGCGTGCCTACGATCTCGGTGGACAGCAGCGATACCTGCCCTGGATCCAGGGCGCGCCACCCCGCCACTACACCCACGTTCTTGCCTCTGACGACGGCAGGCGGACGGCGTACCTGTGGGACGAAGCCGGCACGTCGTGGTTGAGCATCGCCGACTCGACCACCGGACAGATGACTCGACCGACCCGGCTCGGGTTCGAAGTCCAGCAACAGACCCATCCACCGGCGTCCTGGGACCCGAACGGCCGCCGCCTCGTCGTCCACGGGTTCGAAGTGATCGCAACCATTGACGCCGAGACCGGCAAGATCCTGACGACGCACGGCCTGAGCGCGCTGTCAGTCGCCTTCATCGACCACGGGAACCGCATCGTCGCGGGCAGTCATGATGGCAGCCACTACTTCGACTCCGACCTCAGGCCGATCCGCGTGGCACTCGGCTTCGTCGCGGACTGCTGCACCGCATCGTCCCCGGACGGAACGACCGCGGTGCTCTTCGAGGAAGGCCTGCGGGGCGCCACGATGTCGTGGGCCATCGTGGCGTCGGCCACCGGTGAGGTCATCCGGTCAGGAGGGCTGCCGACCTGGGCCAACTCGGCCACCTACTCGCCCGACGGCCGCCTGATCGCGGGCGCGGGGACTGCCGGCGTGTTCACCATCGACACCGCCTCGGGTGCGCTCGAGTTCCCGCCACCCAGCGGCCGCAAGGCGGAAGGGGTCTCCGTCCGCTTCTCTGCGGACGGAACACGCCTCGTCTCCGGCGCGGCGGACGGTACCGTCACCGTCTGGGACGCCCGTACGCTCGACAAACTGCTCACGGTAGCCACCAGTACCGAAGCCGATCCGATCCCCGTCACCCCGCGCTTCGCCCGAGGTGGCGAGGTCATCTCCATCCCGTCGTACGACGGCAAGGTCTACCAATGGAACATCAGTAGTGCCCACACCCTCGCGCAGGCGTGCAAGATGGCCGGGCGCAACTTGACCGCTGCCGAATGGAACCAGACCTTCCCCGACCGCCCCTACCAGCCGACGTGCCCCTAGAGATCGAGTACGTCGCTGGTCCGCACCGCCTGCCCTGTCTCGAACGACCGGTTCGCGGCCAGGCCGGTGACCAAGGCCAGCGCCGCCTGGCGGGCGTCGGCAACATCCGCTGCGTGCGTCGGGTCGTCGTCCAGCAATGCCGCGAGGACCCGCGCATCGGCTCCGCCATGGCCGGCGTGATCGTGATCGACCGTGTGGTCTTCGGGCGGTGACCACAGCGGCCGCAGGGTGATGCTCGTCCGGCCCGCCGTCGGTGCGGCGAGATCGCCGTGAACGGCTCCCCTGGCCGACGCGACACGCAGATGCGGCATCGTCCATGTCGACTCTTCGACATTCAATTCGAGCCGGCCACCCGATCCGTTGAACATCACCCGATAGCCCTCGGCCGGCGAGTACGCCGTCAGGTGGTAGCTCATCGACGCACCACTGTCGTAAGAGACCAGCAACGCCATGTCGTCCTCGATCGTGACGCCAGGTGCGAAGACGTTCCGGTCCCGGTAGTACCCGTCCTCGACCTCGGCGTCCAGGTAGAGCTCCTTCAGCGTCGCGTTGTCCGCCAGATGCAAGGCGAACGGATCATCGAGCGATGCCTCCGATCCATGAGCTCGCGCATACTCCCGCGCGTACCCGTGCTTGTGGTCCGGCCCGTAGAACGCCAACTGGCCTTGGCCGTAGACGATCCGGGGCTCCGCGCCGAGCCACCAGTTGACCAGGTCGAAGTGATGGCTGGCCTTGTGCACCATCAGGCCGCCGGAGTTCGCCTTGTCGCGATGCCAGCGACGGAAGTAGTCCGCGCCGTGCGAGACGTCGAGCAGCCATTCGAAGTGCACCGAGTGGATGTCGCCGATCGCTCCGCCGGCCAGCAGCTCACGGACCTTCCGGTGGACCGGATTGAAGCGGTAGTTGTACGCGATCGCCAGCTCGCCGCCGGTCTCGCGGACCGTGTCCAAGATGCTCTGCGCCTTGGTCGCGTCGGTGGTCATCGGCTTCTCGCTGATCACCCGGACACCGGCACGCAGCGCGGCCTCGATGTAGCGGTTGTGAGTGGCATCGACGGTGGTGACCACCAGCAGCTCGATCCGTTCGACCCGGATCATCTCGTCGAACCTGGCCGGCGGCCACTGATGGGCCGGCCGGCGACCGGCGGCCAGCAGCATCCGGTTGTGGAACGCCATCCGCACCGAGTTCGGGTCGCACAGCGCCACGACGTCGTACCCGTCGCGTTTGGCCAGCCCTTCGGTGAACAGCTGGGCACGGTTGCCGGTGCCGACGATCGCGGTCCGTACGGGGGTGGGCATACAGAGTCCTCCTATTGCTTGACCGCGCCGGCCAGGCCGTTGACGAAGAAGCGTTGCAGGAGCAGGAAGAGCAGGATGATCGGTGCCAGGGTGATCACCGTGCCGGCGCACAGCAACGTCCACTCGGTCGAGTTCTCGCCGATGAACGCGTACATGCCGATCGCCAGCGTCCGCAGTTCCGGCCGCCCGAGGGTGAAGACCAGCGGGATGAAGAAGCTGTTCCAGGCACTGATCGCGGTGAACAGCCCGACCGTGGCCAGCATCGGGCCGGACAGCGGCAGCATGATCCGGGCGAACGTCTGGTGGAAGTTCGCGCCGTCGACCTGGGCCGCGTCCTCGAGCTCACGGTCGATGGCCATGAAGTAGCCCATGAACAGGAACGTGCCGAAGACCACGCCGCCGGACGCCTGCACGATGATCACCGACCACAGGCTGTTCAGCAGGTGCAGCCGCTGCATCAGGTCGAACACCGGAATGATCGTGTAGCCGTGGGGCAGGAACAGCGTCGCCGACACCAGCCCGAGGCAGAAGCCGCGCCCCGGGAAGCGTGTACGGGCAAGTACGTACCCTGCGGTGGAAGTGACTACTAAAGTGACCACCACCGTCCCGAGGGTGATCACCAAAGTGTTCAGGAAGTACCTGCCGAACGACGCCTCGCGCCACGCGTCGAGGTAGTTCGCCCAGAGGAAGTGCGAGGGCATCGGGTTGAGCCCCTCGCTGAAGAAGTCGTCGTCGCCCTTGAGTGAACTGCCCAGCGCCCAGAACAACGGGTACAGCCAGGCCAGACCACTGACCAGCAAGGCGACATGGGTCATCACCGTGACCACCCTGCGGCGCGTCATGACTTTCCTCCCGTTGCCCGACCCTGTGTTCCACGGCGCCGCGCCAGTGATCGCAGTACGAGGACCTGTACGACCGAGAACACGATCAGCAGAACGCCGTAGATGAACGACGCGGCGGAGGCCAGACCGATGTCGGGCTGCACCGCGTTCGCATTACTGCCACCGAAGGCCAGGTGGTAGATGTAGGTGTTCACGACCTCGGTGGAGAAGTACGGCCCACCACTGGTCAGTACCTGGACGAGGTCGAAGATCTGGAACGTCCCGATCACCGCCAGGATCACGATCACCACGCCGACTGCTCTCAGCATCGGGATCGTGATGTACCGGAACGTCGCCAGCGGACCGGCGCCGTCCAGCCGGGCCGCCTCGTACAGCTCGTCCGGGATCGTCTGCAGCCCGGCCAGGAAGTACACGAGGTTGTAGCCGAACGTGTGCCAGATCCCGACCAGGATGATGATCGCCAGCGCGAAGTGCGGGTCCCCCAGCCAGTCGACGTGCTGGTCGATCACGTGCAGCTTCAGCAGCAGATCGTTGATCGAGTCGCCGAAGTTCGACACCAGCAACTGGATTACGACACCGATCACCGCCGCCGACGTCACCACCGGCAGGAAGAACAACGTGCGGTAGAAGGACGCGAACCGCAGCCGCTTGTTGTTCAGCACCAGCGCGAGCGCCAACGCCAGGACCAACTGGATCGGTACGACGAAGGCGGCGTACACGAAGGTGTGGCCGAGTGAGCGCCAGAAGATGTTGTCGTGCACGATCTGCCGGAAGTTGTCCAGCCCGACGAAGTCGGACGGGTCGCCGATCCCGTCCCACTTGTAGAACGTGTACCCGAGCGACGCCACGATCGGGTACACCACGAAGCCGAGCAGCAACACCATCATCGGGGCCAGGTAGACGTACGACCACAGGTACGTCCGGCGTCGCGCCCGCCGCCGTCCGGCCGAGCGGGGCGGCTCGGCCGTGGCGACGTCCTCGCGGACGGTGACAACCATCAGGCGCCCGGTTTGGTGGTGTACGGCTTGGTCAGGTCCCAGTCCGGGAACGCGAAGTCCTTCAGGCTCGCACCGGTGCCGACCTTCTTCACCCCGTCGGACAGCGCCTGGTTCATCTTGTCCGTCAGCGACGTCAGCGTGCCCTGGACGTCCTTCAGCTGCCCGGTCCAGATGCCCGACAGGACATCGTTGATGTCCGGCTTCACCGCGGGCAGCTCGAGCTTGGTCAGCAGCGGATTGCGGATCGTCGGCTGCGGCCCGACCACAGCGGTCCCGGACATGGCAACGTACTGCGCGAAGGGTGCGAACGTGACGCCCTTCGGGTCGTTGTTGTCGGCGTAGACCGACAGCCCCTGACCCTGTTCGACCCAGCGCTTACCGGCGTCCTTGCTGTACAGCCAGTCGAACCACGCCCACGCTTCGTCGGCGTGCTTGGACTTCGACGACACGGCGACGAACTTGCCGCCGGGCGGGCCGTAGAACAGTGCCTTCGGATTACCGTCCGGCGCGGGCAGGGTGACCAGGCTGTAGTCGGTGAACTTGTGCTCGGTCCACTCCGGCTGGTTCCAGACTCCGCCGACCGTCATCCCGAACCGGCCGCGCTCGAAGAACGCCCTGGCCTGCTCGTCCGAGATGCTCATCGAGTTCGGGTAGAACCAGTTCTTGTTCTTCCACTCCAGCAGCAGGTTGATCACGTCGGCGTAGTTCCGGTCGGTGCCGAACGTCCACTGGCCGACCCGGTAGTCCATCCCGTCGATGCCACCGACGGCGGCTCCGCCTGGCGAGCCGGCGCCGCGGACGAACAGATCGAGCCACCAGGCCAGGGTCGTGTTCGTCGAGTTGCCGAACCCGAACGGCGCGACCTTGCCGCCGCTCTTCGACGCGATCGCCTCGGCCGCGTGCGTCACGTCGTCCCAGGTCTTGGGCAGCTTCACACTGCCGTCGGACTCGGTCAGTCCGGCGTCCTTGAACACCTTGTGGTGGATGTACAGCTGCAGGGACGGCGCCGGTGCCGCGAACGGCGCGGTGTAGATCTTGCCGTCGAACATGTCGACGCCCTCGACGAAGCTGCTCTGCGGGAACCGGGACTGCCAGTCCTTCGTCGCCCACTTGTCCACCGGCAGCAGCCAGTCCTGCGTCACCTGCTGGCTGAGCTGCGGGCTCTTCGGCACCATCAGGATGTCCGGCGGGTTGTTGCTGCGGTAGGCCAGCGAGACCAGGTCGGCGTACTTGTCGCTGACCTGCGTGGTCTTCTTGACCGCGATCCCCGGATGCGCCTGCTGGAACAACTTGATCTCGTTGTCCACCCACCCGGCCTGGCTGGCGTACCAGTCCCAGTAGGTGATCGTGGCCTGGGCCTTCGAGCCGGTGCCGCTGCTGTTGTCGTCCGACGAGCAGCCGGCCAGAGCGCCGGCCGCACCGGCGCCGGCCACAGCGGCTGCGCCCCGGAGCAGGGTCCGTCGTGAGATACGGGATGACATTGCATTACCTCCGATGAGTACTGGCAGCCGCGCCGCACGCCGGAGACGTGGACGAGGCGGTCTGGGTCAGGGAGCCGAGCCGCCAGGTGAGCGGGCTGCCGTCCCAGGTGACCGCGACACGACGCGGCCGCTGGAAGGGCAGGAACGAGACGGTCTGGCCACGGTCGGACGGGCCGGGGCTGAACGAGTTGTCGCTGCCGACCGGAACCGGGATGTAGTAGTTGTTGGCGTTGCTGTAGCCGAAGTACGCCGTGTAGGTGCTGTCGGCAACGTTGCGTACGACGCAGGCAGCGGTCGGCTGCACCGGGTTGAACGCGGTCTCCGTTGGACCGGAGGGCGGGTTGGTGACGGCCTTGGCCATCGGCGCGAAGGACGCGTCGTCGACGAGCAGGTTGCCGGCACCCGTCGTCGTACTGATCCACCACTCGGCCTTGGTCAGCGTCCCCGTCCAGGAGACGTTGGTGTTGGCAGCCGAGATCCGCGTCCACCCGGTCGAGGTGACCGGTGCCGAGCCGAGTCGGATGGTCGTCGATCCGGTCGATGTGGTCAGCTTCAGACTGACCATGGCGGTGTCGGATCCGCTGACCAGCCGGACCCAGGCCGACGAGTCGTAGAGACCACCGTTGGTGACCGGCACGCCTTGTGCCGGGCCGGCCCAGGCCGCTTCACGACCGGTCACCGACAGGTCGCCGCTACCGGAGTGCGGAGTCGTCGACGCGTTCTTGAGGGTGCAAGTGCCGAGGCAGTACCAACCCGTCGTGGCCGACTGGTACTCCAGACTCCCGTTCCCCAGCACCGACGGAGTCGGCAGAGTCGGCGCGATGGCCGGTGGACCCTGAGCGGGTGGCGGGGTGCCGTCCGTCGGCGTGATCGCGAGGTCGTCGAGTGTGCACTGGGCCGAGGTCGGGTTGGGGTTGGACCAGGCGAACACCTGGACCCACTTCGTCCCGGTCGGCGGAGTGAAAGCCGCGAGCTTCTGCGTGTAGGCGCGTTCGTCGGCGTACGTGAGCTCGTACTGGAAGGTCGGCGTACCTGCGCTGGCTCCGCCGCGCACACCGACGTAGCACTGGGTGCCGCCGGCGTTGAGTCTTCCCCACCCGGACAGCAGGTAGCTCGTGCCCGGAGTGAGACCGGTGACGTTCTGCGTCACGCCCGATCCCGGTTCGAGCGACAGGGCGGTGTGTCCGCTGTGTGCGTTCGCCGCCGTACCCGGGCCGGTGCCGAGCGATGTCCAGCCACGGGTGCCGGTCTCGAAGTCGCCGTCGCCGATCGGGTTCGGCGTGTCGGTCCGGACGGTCGTGGCGATCCCGTCGGCGATGACCTTCACCGAGGCGCCGGCGGTGGTCGGCATCGCGACCTTCACCTGCTTGGAGATGCCGTTCACGGTGACCGTCACCAGGTAGTCACCGAGGAACCCGCGGGTGCCAAACGTTCCGGCCGCGGTGGTCTGTCCGTTCACGCTGGTGTGCCACTGACGCTTGATCAGGTCTTCCCAGACCAGACCGTTCGGCTTGGGTGACCAGTCGTCGTTGTAGAGCGCGACGCGCGGGTTGTAGATGTTCTTCGTCCAGATGCCGAAGTTGCTGATCTGGTTGACGTTCGGGTTCGAGAACATCGCGGTCATGAAGTCGCGGGTGTAGTCCGCCTGCAGTTGCAGGTCGTCGGTGTCCACGTCGAACTCGGTGATGGCGACCTTCACGCCGAGACCGGCGAACTGGTCCACGATCGTCATCAGGTCGTCCGGCGAGGTCAGCTGCATGCCGTTGAAGTGGCTCTCGAAGCCGACCAGGTCGATCGGCGTACCGGAGGACTTCATCGACTGGACCAGGTCGTAGACGTGGTCGCGGTGCCGCTTCTCCCAGCCGTTGTTCTCGACGATGCCGTAGTCGTTCAGCGCGAGCTCGGCGTTCGGATCGGCCTGGTGGGCGAGCCGGAACCAGGACGCGATCTCGTCCGGCCCGAGGATGTCCTGCACGTTGTGCTCCGAGTACGGCTCGTTCACCACATCCCACTCGTCCACGATCCCGGCCAGGACCGAGGCTTCGTCGGTGACGTGGGTGTTGATCCGCGCCCGGAGCGCGGCCGGATCGTTCTGCAGGTTGACCAGGTCCGGCGGCATCACGCCCCACGACGGCCAGACCAGGTTGTGGCCGCGGATCCGGATCCCGTGCTCCCGCATCCACTGCAGCGCGGGCAGGGTGACGGTCTCCCGTTCGGTCGGGGTCTCCCAGTGGTTCCACTTCAGGTTGTTGCCCAGGGCCCCTTGGTTGAAGAGCGTCGACGCCTTGCTCTGGTACTGCTGCAGGTCGTTCCCGCTGATGCCGCCGGACGGATCGCCGATCAGCCGGGCGCCGTCCGATGCGGCACCGAACTTGAAGGCACTCGTCTGCTGCACCGCCGAGACCGTCGCGCCGCTGACCGGATGACCGGTCGGATCGACGACGGAGACGGCCAGGTTTCCCTTGCGGTACTGATCGATCCGCGCATTCGCATCGGCGCGCCAGGCGGCGTTCGCATCGCGTCCCTCGTAGGTCGCCTGTGGGTAGCCGGCCGGCGTCCCCTGGCCCCAGTCCTGCACCGAGACCCCGGCGATCTGGAACTTCTGAGCGCCGTACCCGAGCCAGAGGTTCAGGTGTGCGGCGGTGGCGGTGCCCGCCGTGTAGGTGACGGCCGCACGGAACGGGAACTCGAACTTCTGCCAGTCCGAGCCGTACAGCATCGCCGCGTTCAGCGACTTCTTGAACGGCGACCCATCGGTCTCGAACACCAGGTGCGCGTTACCGGTCGTGGCGCCCTGGGTCGGCTCGATCGAACGTGCCCACAGGGTCGCGACCATCGCGTCGCCCACGGTCACGGTCGCGGCGGTCGGGACGCCGAGGGTGATCTCGTACTCGCCGTCGAGACCCGGGCTCTGCGGTCCGTTCGGGACGGTGATCTCGAGGGCCTTGCTGAAGTTGGGGTTCCCGGTGATCGGGACCTGCTGGGTGGCGTCGGTGGGAAGGCTCTTGAACTCGTTGAAGTTCGCGAGCGGGTCGGTCGGCAGGACCTCGAACGGCGTGGCGTCGGCCTGCGCGACCGGCTGGACGGCCACCGCCGCGACGACGGCCAGGACCACTCCGATGATCACTTTTCTGGACATGCCGATGGTCAGTTTTCTGAACACTCTGGCTCTGGTGAGCGGGAAGGGCCTCATGCTCCGGATTCCTTCCAGAAGGCGCGCAGCAGCGCCTGACCCGCCGGCCGTCGGCCGGGGTCGGTGTGGTTACTGCCGCGGGTTCTGTGGGTGGGCGGCGCCGCATCAAGCGCCAGCAGTCGTCTGCTCGGGCGGGCGGGACCTCGATCCGGGGGATCAGGCCTTGGTGGTCTGGGATCGTCCGCGCCGGCTGCGGGTGACGGGCACCGGCCCGCAGCTCGCCCGGACGATCAGGCTGGTCGGCATGACGAGACGGGGCAGGTCGGCCGTGGGCTTCTCGCCGACCGGCTCCGCCTCGGTGCCGGGGTCGTCGTCGTTCGTACCGATCTCGGACAGCAGGAGCTCGGCGGCCCGCTTGCCCATCTCGACGAACGGCTGCTGGATGGTGGTCAGTGGCGGCCGGATCTGTGCCGCCGACTCGATGTCGTCGAAGCCGAGTACCGACACGTCCTCCGGCACCCGCAGCCCCGCCTCGGCGGCCGCGGTCATCACGCCGTACGCCGTGACGTCGGACTGCGCGAACACCGCCGTCGGGCGCTGGCCGGCCGGCAGCGCGAACAGCTCGCGGGACCGCGCACGGATCTGCTCGGGCACGAAGTCACCTGGCTTGGTGAGCTCGGGATCGGGCTGGATGCCGGCCTCACGCAGGGCGTCCAGGTACGCGCGGTACCGGTCCTGGCAGCACCGGTAGCGCATCAGGCCTTGCACACAAGCGATTCGCTCGTGACCCAACTGCATCAGGTGGTCCATCGCCGTCCGGGCACCGTCGTAGTTGTCGGCGGTGACCGACGGCAGGGCCACGTCGGCGTCGATGGTGTTCACCAGGACGACGGGCATGCCCTCCTGGTGAAGCTGGACGAGCGGCTCGAGCGGCTGTTCGTGGCTGACCACGAGCAGACCCGAGGACATGCTCGAGGTCAGGACCCGGTCGATCAGCGAACCGTAGTCGCGGTCGTTGGTCGCCGTGTACAGGATGATGTCGAACCCGTGCTGCTCGGTCACGGCCGCGACCCCGAGGTTGATCGAGGCAACCATGTGCCAGGACAGGCCGGGCACGACCATGCCGATCAGTCGCGTGCTGCCCTTGGCCAGGGCGGTCGCCGCGAAGCTCGGCACGTAGCGATTCCGGCGCATCACCGCAAGCACGTGCCGCCGGGTCGCCGGGTCCACTTTCGGGCTGTTGTTCAGCACCAGCGAGACCGTGGACTTGGACAGGCCGGACAGCGCGGCGATGTCGCGAATCGTCAGCTTCGCCATCCGGCCCTCCCTTGATCGTGGCCGTTGGACTGGTCCAACGACTCAGCACCGGAACGTAACAGCGCGCCCGATCCACGTCAACAGGCAGCACGCAGTCGGTTTCCGCCCCGAGGCATTGCCCTGTCGCCGGTTGTCGTGTCACCATCGAGCCACCGTGTTGGACCGGTCCTACGCAGGCCGGGATCACCTGCCGGGATCGGTCCGGCACGGCTCTCACCCGTGCTCGGCCGCGGAGCGTTGCGCGGTACGCCGATCGCCCTTGCCAGCTCGTTCACCCGTGTCACCGGAAGGCCGCCCATGCCGCCGTACTCGCTCGACGACTTCTCCTTCGATCTGCGCCGCGCCGTACCCCCAGCCGAGATCTGGGTCGGCAGCGGCACCGGGACGGTCACCCAACTGTCCGGCACGGTGTGTGGCGTCGGTGGATGGTTCGCTCCCCCGTACGCCGCCCCGGACAGCCGGCTCACCGTCTCGTTCGAGGTCGACGGGCGATCGATCGTCGACGCCGCCCGGCCTGGCGCGGGCAACCGCGGCCTCCTTCCCACCGGCGGCACTTGGCGGCCTGATCGCCTGACCCGGCGCGGCACCTATCACCACTACGCCGATGGGGAGCTCGTCTCGCTGGCCGTGGAATCCACGCTCACGCCGCGGCACGGCTCCCCCGGCTACGAGCTCGTCCTCACGATCAGCAACCGCACCGGAAACACCCACGAGGTTGTGATCGAGCCGGAGCTGTCGCCTGCCCGCGCTCGCCACATCCCGCTGTCCGACTGGGGTTGGGTGCCTCCCGAGGCTGGCTCCGACGATGCCATCACGTTGATCCATGACGCCCTGACCGCGACTGTCGAGCCTCATGGTTCGGTCACGTTCAACCTCGGCGTCGGGACCACTGATGCGCCGACCACCGATGCCGTGCGTGTTTGGGAGTCCCGAGTGGCACGGGCGGTCGGCCATCTCCCTACTGCCACCTCGGACATCCCCGGGCTCGAGCAGTACTACCGGCGTTCGCTGGCCAGCGGTCTCGTGTGCTGGTGGGATCACCCGGACTTCGTCACGACGCCGTTCATCGCGACGTCGGGACTCGACGGCGGTGCGCTGTGTGCCTATGCGTGGGACACCGGCGGCTACGCCCCGAACGTCCTCAGCCTGATGCTCGGCGACGCCGTACTCTCCATCATCGAGTCGTTGCTCGAAGCCGACCTCACCGATCGCTACGCCATCGCCCCGGACGGGACCGGACTCGGCGTCGCCTACGCGTACAGCGGCTGGTCACTCGTCGCCCTGGCACGCGCCGCCGCGGCGGAACGGTCTCTCGACCCGGCCCTCGTCGCCCGGCTGTACGACGTACTGATCACGCTCGACAAGGGGTTCCAGCCCGACGACCAAACCGGCGTACTGCGGGACTACGGCAACCAGAGCAACCTTCTAGAGATGCGGGGATCGGGCTGGGAGCATGTCGTCGCCAGTCCGAACGCCGAGCGGGCTTGGGCGCTCGAAACGCTGGCGGAACTCTCCGACATCACAGGCGCCGCGTTGCCGGCTGATGAGTTGCGGGAGTCCGCGCAACAGATCCGGAGCGAGGTGATCCGGCAACTGTGGGACAGCGAGGCGGGATGGTTTCGCAGCCGCTATCCCGACGGTCACACCGAACTCGCCTACTCGATCCAGGCCTTCGACGTACTGCGGTCCGGCGCCTGCCCACCAGACGTCGCCGATGCGCTGGTCAAGCATCTGCGACCCGGCGCGTTCTTCGGTGAGTACGGCGTCAGCAGTGTCAGCGCCGAGGACGAACGTCACTACGAGACCGCCGACATCGACTGGTCGGGCGCCGGCGCATACACCGGCGAAGGTCCGCAACTCGCCCTCACCCTGTGGGAACAGGGCCGGCCCGAGGTCGCCTGGGATGTCCTGCGCCGGTTGCTCTGGATGGGCGACCACTACCCGTACTTCCCCCAGGACCACTACTGCGACAAGCCCGGCGCGCCCGCCACCGGCCGCCGCATCAACATCATCGCCGGCCTGGCCGGCGCCGAAGCCATCCTCACCGGCCTCGCCGGCATCCGCCCGCACCCTGACGGCTCACTCCACATCACCCCGAACCCAGTTGCCGCCGGCACCATCGAACTCCGCGGTCTCACCTACCGCGACCACACGATCGACGTCGTGATCGCACCAGACCACACCGAGATCACCGTCGACGGCAATCCCGTCAGCCCGGGCCAGGTCGTGCCGCCAAGATGATCGCGAACGCCTCAGCCACAGACTCGACCTGATGATCCGCCTGCGGCACGTCGAGGGAGTGATGGCTGCCAACCCGGATCGTCCGCAGCCCCGCGTTGATACCACCCGCAACGTCGTACGCCGGATGATCACCAACCATCCACCCGTCGTCGAGGGACACCCCCACCTGCTCGGCGGCCACCTCGAAGATCCGCGCATCAGGCTTCCGCACTCCCACCGCTTCCGAGATGCAGCAATGGTCGACCACATCAGCGATCCCGGTGTGCGCAAGCTTCCGACTCTGCTGCACCACCCCACCGTTCGTCACCACAACCACCCGCCACCCCGCCCCGCGCAACGACCCCAACCCCTCGAGCACACGCGGCTCGACCCACGTGAACGACGGATGCTCCCGGTCGTACTCATCAACCGAGATCGCAACACCGAAGCGTTCCTGGAACCGCTCGAACAACTCCGCACGCGGCGTGAACCCACCGTTGTCCTGAGCAACCAACCACTCGACCGCGCCACCATCGAGACCGGCCCGCTCCACCCACCACCGAGCCCACGCAAGAAACGCCCCGTCTCGATCGATCAGCGTGTTGTCGAGATCGAAGCAGGCCAGCCGAGCCATCAGACGTCGATGCGGTTCTCGTCCAGTTCGTAGGCGCCTTGGACCAGGAACTCCTTGCGGGGCGCCACGTCGTTGCCCATCAGGAGGTCGAAGACCTGGGCGGCGGCTTCGCCGTCGTCGACGGTGATGCGGCGCAGGGTGCGGTGGCGCGGGTCCATGGTGGTTTCGGCCAGCTGGTCGGCGTCCATCTCACCGAGACCCTTGTAGCGCTGCGGTGGCTCCTTCCAGCGGACGCCCTTCTTCATCAGTTCGGCCGTCTTGCGCTGGTACTCCGCGTCGCTGTAGGTGTACAGGAACTTGTCCTGGCCCTTCTTCGGGTTCGTCAGCTCGAACCGGTGCAGCGGCGGTACGGCGGTATAGACCCGGCCGGCGTCGACCAGCGGCCGCATGTAGCGGAAGAACAGCGTCGCCAGCAGGCAGCGGATGTGGGCGCCGTCGGAATCCGCGTCCGCCATGAAGATGATCTTGCCGTAGCGGACCTGCTCGATGTCGAAGCTGCGGCCCGAGCCGGCGCCGACCACCTGGATGATCGAGGCGCACTCGGTGTTCTTCAGCATGTCGCCGACCGATGCCTTCTGCACGTTCAGGATCTTGCCCCGGATCGGCAGCAGCGCCTGGAACTCCGAGCTGCGCGCGAGCTTCGCCGTACCGAGGGCCGAATCACCCTCGACGATGAACAGCTCGGACCGGTCGACGTCGTTGCTGCGGCAGTCGGCCAGCTTGGCCGGCAGCGCCGACGACTCCAGCGCGGTCTTGCGCCGCTGCAGCTCACGGTGCTGACGGGCCGCCACCCGCGTCCGCGAAGCGGCGACAACCTTCTCCAGCACCGCGCGCGCCTGTGCCTTGTGCTCGCGCTTGTTCGAGGTGAGGAACGACTCCAGCTCGCTCTGCACGACCTTCGCGACGATCCGCGACGCGGCCGGCGTCCCGAGCACCTCCTTGGTCTGCCCGTCGAACTGCGGCTCGGCCAGCCGGACCGTGACCACCGAGGTGAGACCTTCGAGTACGTCGTCCTTGATGATCTCCTCGCCGTTCTTCAGCAGGCGAGTGCCGTCCAGCGCGTTGGTGAAGCTCTTCGACAGCGCCCGCTCGAAGCCGGCCACGTGCGTGCCGCCCTTGGGCGTGGCCACGATGTTCACGAACGAGCGGACCTCGGTCTCGTACCCGTCGCCCCAGCGGACCGCGATGTCGACGTCCAGATCCCGCTCGACGTCGGTCGGCGTCATGTGGCCGGCGTCGTCCAGCATCGGGACGGTCTCGGTGAAGTGACCGGTCCCGGTCAGCCGGACGACCTCGGTCACCTTCTGGTCGGTGGCCAGGAACTCGCAGAACTCGCTGATCCCGCCGTCGTGCTTGAAGTGCTCCTCGGTGACCTCGTCGCCACGCTCGTCCCGGATCACCAGCAGCAGACCCGGCACCAGGAACGACGTCTGCCGCGCCCGGGTGACCAGCTCGTCGTAGTTGAAGCTGGCGTCGCGGGTGAAGATCTGCCGGTCCGCCCAGTACCGGATCCGGGTGCCGGTGACGCCCTTCTTCGCCCGGCCGGCCTTCCGCAGGCCCTTGGCCGGGGTGAAGCCCGCGCTCGCGCCCTCGGCGTCGAACTCACCGGCGACACCGCGCCGGAACGAGGTGGTCCAGACCGTGCCACCACGGTCGACCTCGACGTCCAGCCGCGCGGACAGCGCGTTCACCACCGAGGCGCCGACACCGTGCAGACCACCGGAGGCGTTGTACGACCCGCCGCCGAACTTGCCGCCGGCGTGCAGTTTGGTGAACACCACCTCGACACCACTGAGCTTGGTCTTCGGCTCGATGTCGACCGGGATGCCGCGGGCGCGGTCCTTCACCTCGACCGAGCCGTCCTTGTGCAGGACGACGTCGATGCGGTCGCCGTGGCCGGCCAGGGCCTCGTCGACGGAGTTGTCGATGATCTCCCACAGGCAGTGCATTAGGCCGCGGCTGTCGGTGGACCCGATGTACATGCCGGGCCGCTTCCGGACCGCCTCGAGTCCCTCGAGGACGAGCAGGTTGCGGGCGTTGTACGTCGGGTCGAGTTCGGTACTGCGAGGCGTCGGGGCGGCCACTGGGCTCCTTCACTGGTTCACAAGCCAACTGCGCGCCCGGGGCCGGACCGCCGGTCCGAACGCATGTTCACAGCCTATGCGGACCGACCCCCAAAACCTGGCAGGCGGGGCTGTCCGCGATTACGGCCTGGGTACCGGACATCCGTCACTTGGTCCGCTCCGAACCCGCGGCGTGGCAGCGAGAAAAGATGTTTCGGCAGGTATCGATCCGGACTCGATCCGGGAGTGGTATTCGACACTCCGAACATCAGCGCGCTGTGAGCACTTCATGGCGCACAGTGAAAGAAGACACGCCCGGCGCCCGCCGCCACGCGAGAAATCGACGACATCGGAAACGATTCCTCGTCAAGATGCGTCATAAGGGAACAGGTGGTTCGTCTCACATTCGGACACGCTGCCCCCACTGGGAAGCGATCCGTCTGTCAGGATGTTGCTATCTGGTGAGTACGGAACTAGATGAGATGAGGCCTCAAGTGACTACAGCACTCGCCCCGAGTTCGGCGCTGTCGACCGCGGATCGTTGTGACCGCTGCGGTGCGCAGGCCTACGTCCGTGTCACCCTGACCAGCGGTGGGGAGCTCCTCTTCTGCGCCCACCACGGCCGGGAGCACGCGGAGAAGCTGCGCAACATCGCGATCACCATCCACGACGAGACCGGTCGGCTCGAAGCCACCCCGGCCATCGCCACTGAAGACGAACGGTGATCTCGGCCTCATAAACGCGCCAACGGCGGCGCCAAAGACCTGCAGGACTCGATGGCGGTCCACCCGGAGGGGTGACCGCCATCCTTCTGTGCGGAGAGAAGAACGAGATGTGGGGTTGGTTGATGGCGGTCCACCCGGAGGGGTGACCGCCATCCTTCTGTGTTCGGGCAACGGACCTCAGACGACAGGTACGCCGGGGCCGGGGCCGTGCCGGCGAAGTTCGTGCCAGGCGGCAGCCAACCGGGACACTGCATCGTCAAGTATTGGCTCTGCGTAAGCGAATGGCACCCGTAGGTAATCATCGTGCTCCCCGGTCGGATCCATCGCACGCCCGGCGACCACCTCGACACCATGCCGCAACGCCACCTGCGCATAGACCCGCGCATCCGCATCCGGCAGCCGGATCCACAACGCCGACCCACCTTCGGGCTCCGACCATTCCCATTCGGGCAAACGCTCGATCAACAACTGGCCCATCAGCTTCTTTCGCGCCGTCGAGACCCGTGCCCGCGCCGAGGTCACCTCCGCCAGTCGCGGCAGCAACCGCGCCGTGAGTGCCTGATCGATCACGGGACTACCCAGATCCGCCAGCGCCTTGTGCCGCGCCAACCGTTCAGCCAGCGGCCGCGACGCCCGGATCCACCCGATCCGCAACCCACCCCACACCGCCTTCGACACCGACCCGATGGTGAGCACCTCACACCCGTCCGGCGCGTACGCGGCCAGCGGCGGCGGGATCGCCGGCCCGGACGGATCCCACGCCGAGTACGCGTTGTCCTCCACGACCACCACGCCATGCTTCGCGGCGATCTCGGCAACCTGCCGACGCCGGTTCGCGGACATCAGCTGGCCGGTCGGATTGTGGAACGTCGGCATCACGAACAACATGGCCGGCTGATGCTCGGCGAACGCGGCCGTCAGCAGATCCGGCCGGATGCCGGCATCGTCCAGCGGTACGCCGACCACCCGGCCACCAGCCGCGCCGAACAGATCGAAACACCCCGGCCAGCTGGGCTGCTCGATGACGACCGCCGCGCCGTTCCGCAGGTACATCTGCGTGACCAGCGCGATCGCCTGATGCGCCCCGGTGGTGACCACGATCTCGTCGGGCGAAGTCGGCAGTCCGGACTCGGAAAAGTGATCAGCGATCCGCTCACGCAACACCGCCAGACCCCGCGGGTGGTACCCGACGTCGTCGAGCAGTGCGGGCAGGTCCCCAGTCGCCAGGTCGATCAGTTCGTCCGCGAGTTCCGGCAGTCCCGGGTCGACGGCGTAGGTGAGGGAGATGACCTCGCCCGGACCGACCGCGATCCGGTGGAACAGCGAGTCGCCGTACCCGGCCGGCATTCGCTTGTCCGCTCGTGAACGACCACGTCCCGCGGCCCCGGCGACCCTCGTACCGCTCCCCCGGCGGCTCTCCACGAGCCCGCGGGCGCGCAGTTCGTCGTACGCCGCGACGACGGTGGAGCGACTGATCGCGAGAGCCTCGGCGAGCCGGCGTTCGGCCGGGAGGCGTGCGCCGACCGGGAGCTCGGTCGATCCGATCAACGCCGCGATGGCATCGGCCAGCCGCCGATACAGGCCACGGCCACCTGCCTGACCGGTCAGCCGACTGCCGATCAGGTCGGCCAGGACAGCCGGGTCTCCAGAACGGTCCACTTCTCCCCCTATTGGCTCGGGTGGACTGGTTCCCGCGCCGCCAGGCTAGACGTAGAAGGCAGTCCAGTTCGAGTGGGAGGCAGGGATCATGGGGATCGGGCAATTGCTGGGATTCGCCGGCGCGACGGTAGTGCTGGTCGGAATGCCAGGACCGAACAACCTCTACATCTCGCTCCGCAGCCTGACCCAAGGCCGCCGGGCCGGCGTGGTGTCCGCACTCGCGATCGAGACCGGCACGCTGGTCTACATCGTGGTTGCGGCTCTCGGCCTGGCGACCCTCGTGAAGGCGTCGCCGACGCTGTTCACCGCGATCACTCTGACCGGTGCGCTCTACCTCGCCTTCCTCGGCGTGAAGATGCTGAAGGCTCCGACGAGCGACCCGCACGGCGGCGTTCCGCCCGCACCGCTCGGCCGGATCTTCCGCGACGGCATCGTGGTGAACCTGCTGAACCCGAAGGCCGCGCTGTTCTTCCTCGCCTTCCTCCCGCAGTTCACGACGCGCGACGCCGGACCCGATCAGCTCCGCACCGAGATGCTGCTGCTCGGCGTCGGCGCGATGCTGATCGGTCTGTCCCTGGACCTGTGTTACGCCGTCGGCGCTGACGCGATCGGCCGCCGGGTCCGCTCAGCCCGGACGACGAGTGCGTGGGGCAACCGGCTCGTCGCCGCGGTCTACCTCGTCCTGGCGACAGCCGCAGTACTCACCATCTGATCAGTGCTGGAGATCCTTCGGGGCTTCCAGCACTGTCAGCTTCCCGGCCTCCAGACGCACCGACAGGACCCCGCTGCCGAGTCGCAGACCGCTGACCTCCAGGCGCTCCCACGGCAGATCCTCGGCGGGGTTCACGACCAGCCGGCCACCGGGAACGTCGGGCTCGATCCCGAGCGCGGCCACCACCACCGCGATCGCCGAGGCAGCCGCCCAGGCCTGTGGCCGACAGGACGCCGGGTACGGCGTGGGCGTCCGCTCCGCCGTCCTCCCCCGCCCGCCGAACAGCTCCGGCAGCCGGTACCCGAACGCCTCCGCGGCACGGATCAGTCCGTCCACGTACGACGAAGCCAGCGCCGCGTGACCTGTGGCGTACAGGCCCTGGACCGTCATCGCGGTGTCGTGCGGCCAGACACTGCCGGTGTGGTAGCCCAGCGGATTGAACCGGGTCATTGCCGTGGACAACGTTCGCAGACCGAAGCCACTGTCCAGATCGTCGCCGGCCAGGACCTCGGCGACCGTCTGCTCCTCGTCGGCGTCCAGTAGTCCCGTCCCGAGCAAATGACCCATGTTCGACGCCCGGCCCGCCACTGCGTTCTTGGCACCGTCGAGTGCGATGGCCGGATAGCCGTCGACCCAGAACGCGCTGCGGAACCGTTCCTGCATCGCGGTCGCCCACAGCCGCCACTCGTCGCCGGACTCACCGTGCGCCTCCAGCAATTCGGCGCCCTGGACAGCCGCCGCGTAGGCGTAGCCCTGCACCTCGCACAGCGCGATCGGTGCCGTGGCGAGCGTGCCGTCCGGCCATTGGACTGCGTCGCCCGAGTCCTTCCAGCCCTGGTTGGCCAGTCCGTGTCCCGACTCGTCGATGTACTCGAGGAAGCCGTCGCCGTCGGGGTCGGCGTACTCCTTGATCCAGGTCAGGGCGCGGACGAGGTTCGGCAGCAGCTCCCGCACCTCGTCGGCGGGCATGCCCCAGCGCCACGCCTTGTGCAGCGTCGTGATCCACAGCTGCGTCGCGTCGTGCGTTCCGTAGTACACGGGCGGCAGGACCAGACCGCCACCGTGGTCGGCATCTTCGACCCTGAGCTCGTGCGGGATCTTGCCCGGTTGCTCTGCCGTGTCCGGGTCGACCTTGGTGCCCTGCTTGGCCGCAAGCGCACGCAGCGTGCCGGCGGCGAGCTCGGGATCGACCGGGATCAGCATGCCGGACGCGATCAGCGAGTCACGGCCGAAGAGCGTCAGGAACCACGGCGGTCCGGCGCCGAGATAGCGGTCGTCGCCGGCTGCGAGCTGCAGCGCCCGCACATCCTCGAGCGACCGCTCCACCCAGCGCTCGACCCTCTTGTCATCGCAGTTGACGTCGAGCCCGTACTCGGGCGTCGCCGGCGGCGGGTCGATGCTGAACCCGGTGGTCGACGGCGGGAACTCGGCGGTCACGCGAACCGTGAGGGTGAACTCCTCCCCCGGTTCGAGCCGCGGCGTCGCCCTGACGCCGGGGTCGAGGCTCGCGCTCACCCGGGTGCCCGCGCTCTCCCAGTGCAGGACGGTCTCTGAGACGCGCTCGGGCGTCAGGTCGGGCAGCTCGTCCGCTGTACCGTTGCGGACCGCCGCCATCGGGGCCAGATCGGTGCCCAGGGCAACATCTAGCCGGCACTCGATCGCCGCGCGCGACCGGTTCACCAGCGTGATCCGCTCGGTCATGCCGTAGCGGTCGACGTCGCGGGTCCGGTACAGCATCACGGTCGGGTCGTGCCGGGTGTCTCCGACGCCCTCGACCTGGGCGACGTACTGGTGGGATGCCGCACCTCGTTCATCGGCGTGCACCGGGAGCGGCTCGCGGCCGTTGATCGTGACGACCGACCGGGACAGGATCCGGCGGTCCTGGGCGTACACGCCCTCTACACCGTTGCTCCCGGTCAACTGACCGGAACGCGGCGAGAGGACCACCCACGGAGCAGCGAGCGCAGTGACCAGTTCGTGCAGCTGGGACATACCTCCACCCTAAGGGCCCGGTTTTGCGGCACAGTTGCCCCCGTGGACACTCTTGGCACGTTCTTGATCGGGCTGGTGATCTTCGTCGGCATTCTGGGGATCGTGATCCCGGTGCTGCCAGGCGCCATCCTCAGCCTGGCGGCGATCCTGGTCTGGGCACTCGTGGAGAAGGGCCCGACGGCCTGGATCGTGCTGTCCGCCGCGGTCGTCCTGATCGGGGCCAGCCAGGTGGTCAAGTACGTCGTACCGGAGCGGCACCTACGTGAGTCCGGCGTTCCCAGGCGGTCGATCATCGTCGGCGTCCTGCTCGGCATCGTCGGCTTCTTCCTGATCCCCGTGGTCGGCATGTTCGTCGGCTTCCCCCTCGGTGTCTATCTGTCCGAGTGGCAGCGGTTGAAGGCGCACGCGAACGCCTGGACGTCGACCAAGCACGCGCTCCGGGCCACCGGGTTGTCGATCCTGATCGAGCTCATCGGTACGTCGCTCGCCGCCGCCGTCTGGCTCGCCGCGGTGCTGTTCCTGGTCTGATTGCCAGGGTTTTCCAAGGTCCACCGGAGCGTCGTCTCAGTTCCGTGCGGCAGTGTGGCGAGTACCAGTGCCGGTGATTCGGCCGGCACGCAGTACGGAAGGCAGTAGACGCATGGCGACGTTGCAGAAGCTCTCGGACAAGCGCTGGCGGATCGCCGGCACAGTCGCCGCCGTCGCGGCGACCACGACCGCAGGTGGCGTTGCCTGGGCAGCGACCAACGCCGACCCGACGCCGTCCCCCTCGCCCTCCGCCTCCCCCTCGGCCCCGTCGAACCAGCCTGGCCCGGGCAAGGGGCTCGGCCACCGCGGCGAGTTCGGAATGGGCGGCGCGCTGCACGGCGAGTTCGTGGTGCCGAAGGACGGTGGCGGCTACCAGACCGTGGCGACCCAGCGTGGTGAGGTGACCGCGGTCAGCAAGGACTCGATCACGGTGAAGAGCGAAGACGGTTACAGCCGGACCTACACCCTGACCGAGGACACCCTCGTGAACGCCGCCCGGGACGGCATCGACGATGTGAAGGTCGGCAACACCGTCCAGGTGACCGCAGTGGTCGCGGACGGCAAGGCCACCGCGAGCTCGGTCAACGACGGCACTGTCCGGCAGGCGGCCGGCGACAAGTGGGGCTTCAAGCGCGGGCCCCGCTGACCAGCGACTCACAGCTGATTGCCAGGAATCTTCCAGGGTTCCCACGGGTGCCGGCGGCAGACTGGGGACATGAGTCCGCATCTGCTGGTGGTCGACGACGAGCCGAACATCGTCGAGCTGCTGTCCGCGAGCCTGCGTTTCGCCGGGTACGACGTGACCACGGCGACCCATGGCGCCGAGGCGCTGCGCAAGGCGCGCGAGGTGGAGCCCGACCTGGTCGTGCTCGACGTGATGATGCCCGGACTGGACGGCTTCGAGGTGGTCCGCCGGCTGCGCGGTGAGGACCGGCACGTGCCGGTGCTCTTCCTCACCGCGCGCGACGCGGTCGAGGACAAGGTGCTCGGCCTGCACACCGGCGGCGACGACTACGTGACCAAGCCGTTCAGCCTGGACGAGCTCGTCGCCCGGGTCCGGGCACTGCTGCGCCGATCCGGCCACCGCGAGCAGGCCACACCGGATGCCGCCGTACTGAAGTATGCGGACCTCGAGCTCAACGAGGACAGCTACGAGGTCTTCAAAGCCGGTGAGGCGGTCCAGCTGTCGCTGACCGAGTTCAAGCTCCTGCGCTGCCTGCTGGAGAACGCCGAACGGGTGATGTCGAAGGGCCAGATCCTGTCCGCGGTCTGGAACTACGACTTCGCCGGCGACGCGGGCGTGGTCGAGTCGTACATGTCGTACCTGCGCCGTAAGGTCGACACCGGCGACCAGAAGCTGCTCCACACCGTCCGCGGGGTCGGCTATGTCCTGCGCACCCCACGAGGCCCCAACTGATGCAGCTGAACCACCGGCGCTTCACCGACCGGTACCCGCTCCGCGTCACCATCGTCGTCGTCCTGCTGACGTTGGTGGCGCTCGCACTTGTCGCCTCCGGTGTATTGGCGACCACGATCATGCGCGGGTACCTGGTCGACCGGGTCGACGAGCAACTGCAGCAGGCCTCGATGCCCCTGCAGCGCAACCCGTTGGACCGGCCGATGGGGCCCGGCGACGGCCGGCGACGGCCACTGCCGAGTGTGTTCGTGGTGCAGTTCAGCGACTCCGAGGGCCAGGCCAGCGGTGGACCGTTCCGCGCCCAGTTGGTCGAGGGCGAGGCGCCGCTGCCGGACCTGCCCACGCTCAACCTCAACCAGGTCCGGGCGCTCGACGGGCACCCGTTCAACGTTGACGCGGTGTCGGGCGGTGCATCCTGGCGCGTGCTCGCCGTACCGCTGTCCGACGGCAGCGGATCAGTCATGGTCGCGCAGAGCCTGCACGACATGAGTCGCACGTTGCAACGGCTGGTCGGTGTCCAGGCCGCGGCCGGCGTCATCCTGCTCGTGCTGCTGGCCGGCGTCGGGACTTTCGTCGTACGGCGAAGTCTGCGTGGACTGGAGGACGTCGAGCACACCGCTGTCGCGATCGCCGGCGGTGATCTGAGCCGGCGCGTACCGCAACGGGATCCACGGACCGAGGTCGGGCGGCTGTCGCTCGCGCTGAACCAGATGCTCGGACAGATCGAGACCGCCTTCGCGCAACGCACCGCGTCGGAGTTCGCCGCTCGCCGATCCGAGGACGTGGCCCGGAGATCGGAGGAGGCGGCGAGGCAGTCGGAGGAGCGGATGCGGCGGTTCGTCGCGGACGCGTCGCACGAGCTGCGTACGCCGTTGACGTCCATCCGGGGCTTTGCCGAACTGACCCGCCAGCGCGGGGACAGCGGCGACGCCGACACGATGCGCCGGATCGAGGACGAGGCGAAGCGGATGGGCCTGCTCGTCGACGATCTGCTGCTGCTGGCCCGCCTCGACCAGCAGCGACCGTTGCGGATGGAGCCGGTCGATCTGCTGCCGATCGCCGCCGACGCGCTGCACAACGCGCAGGCGGTGCAGCCCGAGCGGAACATCTCGCTGAAGATCCTGCCGGACTCGGAAGCGCCCGTGGTCGAAGGCGACGAGACCCGGCTCCGTCAGGTGCTCGGCAACCTGATCAGCAACGCGCTCCACCACACGCCGACGGACGCACCGATCCTGGTCGCGGTCGGGACGCGCGACGGCGAGGCCGTGCTCGAGGTGAGCGACTCAGGTCCCGGGCTGACCGACGACCAGAAGGCGCGCGTCTTCGAACGCTTCTACCGCGCCGACTCGGCCCGGACCCGCTCGACCGGCGGCTCCGGCCTCGGCCTGTCCATCGTGGCTGCCTTGGTCGCCGCCCACCACGGCCGAGTCACCGTCAGCGACACCACCCCCCACGGCGCCACCTTCACCGTCCACCTGCCCCTCAACCCCTAACCCCACCCGCGGTCGGGGTCGGGGTCGGGTTCGCGCGACCGCGGACACCTTGTGGTGACCGCGGACACGCTATTTCATGTCCGCGCTCCCCAGATCCTGTCCGCGGTCCCCAGATCCTGTCCGCGGCCCAGATCCTGTCCGCGGCCCAGATCCTGTCCGCTCCCCAGATCCTGTCCGCGGCCCCAGGCCCGCCCACGCCGGGCGCGCCCACCCGGGCGTCGCCGTTCCAGCCCGGCGTCCGTTCCAGCCCCGGCGTCCCGTTCCATTCCCGGCGTCCCCGTCTGATGGGCTGACCCATCGGCGGGTGGGTTGGCGAGCGGTGTGCGCCTGGCCCCCCGACCAACTCCCCGTAGCCTCCCCAGACTCTTGGCCGGGAAGGACCCGCGGCCCGCCGCTGGTCCCCAGCCACCAACGC
>NZ_JBFAKS010000024.1:0-52442 GCF_040655855.1 Kribbella sp. NPDC050281
GGGCGGGCACCCCGTGTCCGCCCGCCCCGGTCCGTCCCCGCAGAGACGTCAGGAACCATGGGCGATAAGCATGTCGTGAGGTTCGAGCCCGTCGGCATCGAGATCGAGGTCGACGAGGATCAGACGATCCTGCGCGCGGCGGCCGAGCAGGGCGTGATGCTCATGCACGGCTGCAAGGAGGGCCAGTGCTCGTCCTGCAAGTCGTTCGTCCTGGACGGCGAGGACATCGAGCTGGACCGCTACTCGACGTTCGCGCTGCCCGAGTACGAACTGGACGAGGGCTACACGCTGTTGTGCCGGGCTCATCCGTACGAGGACCTGACCATCGAGCTGCTGAACTACGACGAGGACATGATCCGGTCCGGGCTGCCGATCCAGGACCGGGTCGCGGAGGTGGTCGCGATCACCCCGGTCACCCACGACCTGCGTCATCTCGTCCTGCGCCTGACCGACCCGGGCGAGCTCAAGTTCTTCCCCGGTCAGTACGTCGACATCCTGGTCCCGGACAGCGAGGCCAGCCGATCGTTCTCGATGGCGAACACGACCAGCCGCGACTCCGGGCAACTGGAGTTCGTGATCAAGGTCTATCCCGGCGGAGTCTTCTCGGAGTTCCTCGACACCCGGCTCAACGTCGGCGACCGGCTGCAGCTGAGCGGGCCGTTCGGGGTCTTCACCCTGCGGGACAATCCGGGCGCCCGGATCGTCTTCGTCGGCGGTGGCGCCGGGATGGCACCGATCCTGTCGCTGCTGCGCTCGATGGCCGAGCGCGGGATCGACCGGCCGGCGACCTACTACTACGGAGCCCGGACCCACCTGGATCTGTGCTTCGACGAGGAGCTCCGGGCGCTGCAGGAGGTCCTGCCGGGGTTCAAGTACGTACCGGCGCTGTCCGAGCCGGCCGAGGACGCCGAGTGGGACGGCGAGGTCGGTCTGATCACCGACGTCGTCCGCCGGCACGAACCGGATCTGGCCGGAGCCGACGCCTATGTCTGCGGTCCACCACCGATGGTGGAGGCCGCGATCCCGCTGCTCGAAGGGCTGGGCGTCGTCACGAAGCACATCTACTACGACAAGTTCACCACGACCGGCGACGCCGGCGACCCGAAGGTGCTGGAGGCAGAGAGCCGATGACCACCACACAAGACTCCCCGACCGAGCGGAGCGTGCCGAAACCGGTCTTCACCGACGCCGAAGCGGGCGCGCGTGTGTTCCCGGACTCGAGTTCACGGCGGTACAACTACTACCAGCCGCAGAAGCGCAAGCAGAGCCACTACGAAGACGTCACGGTCGAGGTGCAGCCGGATCCGCGGCACTACCTCACCCAGGGCTGGCTCTACGGGTTCGCCGACGGACAAGGCGGCTACCCGCTGGAATGGACCGCACTGAAGGCGTGGGGCTCGGACAAGCCCTCACCCCAGCGCGGACCGGGCAGCGGCGGCATGCTCGTCAAGGAGTGGCCGGCCACCGGCTGGCACGAGTTCCGCGACCCGAACGAGGAATGGGAGCTCACGCTCTACCGCTACAACTCCAACGTCGTCCGCCAGGTCACCCAGAACGTCGAGGCCGCCAAGCAGTCGAAGGCCTTCGAGCAGTGGAACACCAACTGGGTCCGCTTCGTCGAGCAGCACATCGGTGCCTGGATGCACGTCGACCACGGTCTCGGCCTGTACCTGTACGCGAACGCGAACCGGCGCGCGCCGACCAACATGCACAACAACGCGATCTCGGTGAACAGCATGCACCGGATCCGGGCCGCGCAGGATCTCGCGCTCTACAACCTGACCCTGTCCGAGGAGCTCGAAGGGTTCGACGGCAGCGCGCACCTGGAGACCTGGAAGTCCGACCCGGCCTGGCAGGGCGTCCGGGACGTCGCCGAGCGGCTGACCGCGATCGACGACTGGTGCGAGGCGATCTTCGCCGCGAACGTCGTGTTCGAGCCACTGGTCGGCGAGCTGTTCCGCAGCCAGCTGGTCCAGCAGGCCGCACCCCGCAACGGCGACTTCGTCACCCCCACCGTGATCGGCGCCGCCGAGTACGACTTCGCCGAGCGCGACCTGCGCTACACCACGGCGATGTTCGAGCTGCTCACCAATGACCGCGAGTTCGCCGACCACAACAAGGCGATCATGCAGGACTGGACGTCGAACTGGGTCTCGCTGGCCCTGTCGGCGGCCCGCACACTGCAGCCGCTGTGGTCGCAGCCGGACGCGAAACCACCACGGTTCGAGGACGGACTCGACCGCGTCAAGAGCCGCTTCAGCGGCATCGTCACCTCGCTGGGTCTCGAGGAACCGAAGGAGTTGGCACAGTGACCACGCTCAAGGCAGTCGTCGAGAGCCCCTTCAAGTCGGACAACACCGCATCCAACCGGTGCGGCGTCACGCTGATGAACAACCAGGTCGGGGCGGTCGTCGCCGACGTGATGAGAGGGCTGGACAACGTCACGGTGACGCCGCTGCCCTCGATGATCCGCGTCGACGCGGTCGGCAAGATGGAGTTCATCTACGACGACATCTCCGAGGCGCTCGGTGAGGAGCCCGGGTACTTCGACCAGGCCGAGTTCGAGGAGAACATGTCGACCCACTACGGGCGCATGGTCCACCTCGACGACCGGACGATCATGTTCGCCAATCCAGAGGACGCGGCCGAATACATCGGGTTCGACCTGTCGGCTTCCAAGTAAAAAGAGGAGGGCCGGATGTACGAGAAGGACGGTCAGAAGTACTTCGTCGTCGACAGTCACATGCACTACTGGGACGCCTCGCCGGACAACTGGGTGCCAGGCGCCGAGCAGTACGCGAAGGGCTGGATCGAGTGTTTCCACGCCTATCAGAGCCTCGCGCCGAAGGAGACCCACTGGACCATCGAGAAGTTCATGAAGTACTCCGAGGACGACCTGATGAAGGACGTCTTCGAGGACGGCTACGTGGACGTCGCGGTGTTCCAGCCGACGTACCTGAAGGAGTGGTACACCGAAGGATTCAACACCACCGAGAGGAACGCGGCGCTGGGTGAGAAGCACCCAGGCATGTTCGTCCACAACACCCGGTTCGACCCGCGCGACGGCGACATCGGGATCGAGGAACTGAAGGCCAACGTCGACCGGTACGGCTCGCGCGGCGTCAAGCTCTACACCGCCGAGTGGAACGCCGGTTCCCGGGGTTACAAGCTGACCGACCCCGCGGCGTACCGCTATCTGGAGAAGGCGCAGGAGTTCGGGATCAAGAACATCCATGTCCACAAGGGCCCCACGATCTGGCCGCTGGACAAGGACGCGTTCGACGTCTCCGACGTGGATCACGCCGCGACCGACTTCCCCGAGCTCAACTTCATCGTCGAGCACGTGGGACTGCCGCGGATCGAGGACTTCTGCTTCATGGCGACCCAGGAACCCAACGTGTACGCCGGCCTGTCGGTCGTCATCGGCGGCCTGATGCACGCCCGGCCGCGGTTCTTCGCGAAGGTGATGGGCGAGCTGCTGTTCTGGGTCGGCGAGGACAAGATGACCTTCGGCAGCGACTACGGCATCTGGGAGCCGAAGTGGCAGATCGAGGGCTTCGTCGACTGGGAGTTCCCCGACGGCGACGAGTTCTCCGACTACCCACGACTCGGAGTGGAGGGCAAGAAGAAGATCCTGGGCCTGAACGCTGCGAAGCTGTACGACCTCAAGGTCCCCGACGAGCTCCAGCTCAAGGAGGCGGAGCCGGCCGCGCAGGACGACGCCAAGCTGGTCACCCAGTAATGACGGCGGTGACTGGGGAGAAGTCCCGGGTCCTGACCGCGCTGGACGCGGTCCGGGATCCGGAGCTGGACGAGCCGATCACGACGCTGGGTTTCGTGTCCACCTGCGTCGTGTCGGCCGCCGGTGACGTCGTGGTGCGGTTGCGGCTGCCGACGTACTTCTGTGCGCCCAACTTCGCCTTCCTGATGGTCGCCGACGCGTACGACGTGGTCGCCGCCCTGCCCGGCGTCCGCGGTGTCGACGTCGCGCTCGTGGACCACTTCGCGTCCGACCAGATCAACGCCGGGGTGGCGGCTCGGGCCGGATTCGCCGCCTCGTTCACGGGCGAGGCGGACGGCGAGCTCGACGAGCTGCGCCGGACCTTCGTGACCAAGGCGATGCTGGCCGGGACGGACCAGGTGTGCCGGCCGCTGCGGGCCGCCGGCGCCGATCCGGCCCGGCTCGCCACGATGACACTCGGCGACGTCCCCGCGTCTGCCGAATTGGAGCGGCTGCTGCGGCGGCGGGCCGAACTCGGGCTGCGCACCGATCCCTCCGCTCCGCTCCTCGTCGACCCCGGCACCGGCTCCCCCATCACCGGTGCCGAGGCGACGAGGCATCTCGGGTTGGCCCGCGTCACCCGGACCGGGATCGAGGCCAACACCGGCATCTGCAGGGGAATGCTGCGCCACCGGTACGCCGAAGCCGGCGTCGGCGAGGAGGAGTAGGGATGAAGGCCGTTCGACTGCACGGATACCACCAGCAGCCGGTCATCGACGACGTACCGGAACCGGTCGTCAAGGGCCCGCTGGACGTCATCGTCAAGATCGGCGGCGCCGGGGTGTGCCGCACCGACCTGCACATCATCGAAGGCCAGTGGGCCGAAGCGATGCACCCGGCCCTGCCGTACACGATCGGCCACGAGAACGCCGGCTGGGTGCACGAGATCGGTTCGGCGGTGACCAACGTCCAGGTCGGTGACACGGTCATCCTGCACCCGACCCCGACCTGCGGACTCTGCGCCGCCTGCCGGGCCGGCAACGACATGCACTGCGCGCAGAGCAGTTTCCCGGGTCTCGACAGCGACGGCGGCATGGCGGAGTACCTGCTCACGTCGGCGCGTGCCTGCGTGAAGCTCGACCCGAGCACCCGGCCCCAGGACGTCGCGGCGCTGGCCGATGCCGGCATCACGGCGTACCACGCGGTCCGCAAGGCGATCCCGCTCCTCCCGCCCGGCACGACGTGCGTCGTGATCGGTGCCGGCGGTCTCGGGCACATCGGGATCCAGTGCCTGGCCGCGCTCACCGCGACCAGGATCATCGTCGTCGACCGCAACCCGGAGGCCCTGAAGCTGGCCGAGCAGCTCGGCGCCGATCAGACAGTGGTTGCCGACGGCAAACAGGTGGAGACGGTCCTCGACCTGACCGGCGGCGTCGGCGCGAACGTCGTACTCGACTTCGTCGCCGAACAGGGTGCGGAGCAGGACGGCTTCGCGATGACCGCACCGGCCGGTTCGTACTTCGTCATCGGGTACGGCGGCCAGGTCCAGATCCCGACCCTCGACATCATCTCGACCGAGCGCAACATCATCGGCAACATCGTCGGCACGTTCAACGAACTGGCCGAGCTGATGGCGCTCGCCCAGGCCGGGAAGGTCACCCTGCACACCAGGACCTACCCGCTGGACGCGGCCGTCGATGCGGTCGCCGATCTCGACGCCGGCCGGGTCCGCGGCCGCGCGATCCTCGTTCCGTAAGTCACGACCGACCGGGAGGGCTCTGATGGCCAAGGAACTGCGATTCGGTGAGCAGGCCCGCGACCTGCTGCTGTCCGGAGTGGACCAGCTGGCGGACGCGGTGAAATCGACCCTGGGCCCGAAGGGCCGCAACGTGATCCTGGAGAAGATCACCGGATCGCCGGTGGTCACCAACGACGGCGTGACCATCGCCCGGGAGATCCATCTGAAGAACCAGTTCGAGAACATGGGCGCCCAGCTGGTCAAGGAAGCCGCGATCAAGACCAACGACATCGTCGGCGACGGAACCACCACGGCGACCGTGATCGCCCAGGCGATCATCCGCGAGGGCATGGCCGCGATCAGCACCGGCGGGAACCCGGTGCTGGTGAAGCGCGGCATCGACATGGCCGTGGCCCGGTTGGTGGAGCGGCTCCGCGAGGTGGCGCACCCGGTCGCCACCGAGCACGACTTCGCCCGGGTCGCGGCCATCTCGGCCAACGACGACGACATGGTCGGCGCCGTCATCGCGAACGCCCTCTACACCGTCGGCGACGGCGGCATCGTCACCATCGAGGAGTCGGCCGCGCACGGCATGCGGGTCGACTTCGTCGAGGGCTTCGAGTTCGACAACGGCTACCTGTCGCCGTACATGGTCACGGATCCCGGCAGCCTGCAGGCCGTGCTGGACGACCCCTACATCCTGTTGTGCAGCGAGAAGATCACCAAGGTGCAGGAGATCATGCCGCTGCTGGACAAGATCATGCGGGAACCGAAGCCGCTGGTGATCCTCGCGGAGAACCTCGAGGGCACCGCGCTCAGCATGCTGGTGCACAACCACGTGAACCGCCTCTTCCAGTGCGTGGCGGTCAAGGCGCCGGGCTTCGGTGACCGGCGGCTGCACAAACTGGAGGACATCGCGGCGATCACCGGCGGCGCGGTCTACAGCCGCCACTCCGGTTTCACCCTCGAGACGATGCGGCTCGAGCAGCTCGGCCGGGCGGACCAGGTCAGGGTGACCGCGGACCGTACGGCGATCGTCGCCGAGTCCGGGCACGAGAAGGACGTCGAGTTCCGGATCACGCAGTTGCGTGCCGAGTTGGAGCGGGCGACGTTCGGGGTCGACGAGGACGTTCTCACCGAGCGGATCGGTGCATTGTCCGGCAGGGTCGCGGTGATCCGGGTCGGTGCCCCGACGCCGGCCGAGCTGAAGGAACTGCAGCACCGGGTCGAGGACGCATTGTCGGCGACCCGCGCCGCGATGGCCGAGGGCATCGTCGCCGGTGGCGGGATGGCCCTGCTCCATGCGGAGTCGGCGCTCGACAGTCTCGACGTCAAGGACGACTACGCCACCGGTGTGAAGATCGTCCGGCGGGCGCTGCGCGAACCGGCGTACCTGATCGCCGCGAACGCCGGCTACAACGGCGCGGAGGTCCTGGAACGGACCTCGCAGCTCGGAGTCGACGAAGGCTTCGACGCGCTCGAAGGCAAGTACGGCAACATGCTCGACATGGGGATCGTCGATCCCCTCCGCGTTGCCCGCTCAGCACTACAGAACGGCGCCTCGGTCGCCGGCCTGCTGCTCACCACCAACACATTGGTCGCCGAGGAGCAGACACCGTGGGGCGGCAGCGCGGCCCTGATGACCGAGTACGGCGCTCTGGACGAAGGGCTGCACCAGCCCTCCCCCGACTCCAGCACACCTCAGTCCCTGGGTCTCGGCCCGTCGGTCGGCTGACCCCTCACCGCCCGCCGGCTCGAACCTTCCGCTCGAGCCGGCGGTGCCATGTCTGGGCGCCTCGCCAACAGGTTGACCACCGGCGGGTTGTTTGCCCGATGACCGGTTGTTTGCCGCCAGCGACGAAATAACCCGCCAGCGGGCGGGTCGCGTTCAGGCTCTGAGGCGGAGGGGTGGGTCGGGCGCGAGTGTGCCGTCGGGGGCGATGTGGGCGAGGATCTGGTCGACCAGGGCCACGATGTGCGGATCGTCGACGGTGTAGATGTGGCGCCTGCCCTCCCGACGCAGCGAGATGAGACCGGCCAGGCGGAGTTTGGCGAGGTGTTGGCTGGCCGTGGTGATGCTGACGCCGGCGCGATCGGCCAGCGTGCCCACGTCGTACTCGCCGTTGGTGGCGAGCCAGACCAGGTGCAGCCGCACGGGCGCGACGAGCAGCCCAAGGGTGCGGGCCGCGGCGTGCAGCTGCAGACTGGTCGGCTCGGTCATGACTCAGTAGATGTTGGACGGACGGACCATGCCTTCGGCCAGGTCGCCGAAGCCGGGGGCCATGATCGCACCGGGGTTGCCGAGGATCTCCTCGACGACCGCGGTCTCGGTGGTGATCAGGAGCGCCGCGATCGACGCCGCACTTTCCAGCGCTGCCCGGGTGACCTTGAGCGGGTCCATCACACCTTCGTCGAACATGTCGGCGTACTGGCCGGTGAGCGCGTTGAAGCCGGTGCCGAGCGGCTGGCTCGCGACCTTGGCGACGACCTCGTCACCGTCGTACCCCGCGTTGATCGCGATCCATCGCAGCGGCTCGGGCAACGCCCGCCGGACGACCTCGCGGCCGACCGCGGCGTCACCGGTCAGCTCGACCCGTGACACTGCCTCCTGTGCCTGGACGAGCGCCGTACCTCCGCCGGCCACCACGCCCTCTTCGACCGCGGCGCGGGTCGCGGCCAGCGAGTCCTCGACCCGCAGCATCCGCTCCTTGCGCTCGACGCTCGTCGCGCCGCCCACCTGGATGACAGCCACCCGCCCGGACAGCCGGGCCATCCGCAGCTGCAGGTTGTCCCGGTCGGCGTCGATCCTGGCCCGCTCGAACTGCGTCTCCAGCTGGGTCAGCCGCGCGTCCACCAGGTTCGCGTCGCCGTGACCGCCGACGATCGTCGTCCGGTCCTCGGTGATCGTGATCCGGTCGCACGACCCGAGGTGGTTCAGCGCGACCTCGGCCAGGTCCAACCCGGTGTCGGTCGCGATGACCTGACCGCCCAAAGCCACCGCGAGGTCCTCGAGCTCGGCCACGCGGCGGTGCCCGAAGCCGGGAGCCCGGACGACGACCGACCGCATCGTGTTGTGCATGTTGCCGCCGACAAGCAGTTGCAACGCCGGACCGTCGACGTCCTCGGCGAGTACGACGAGCGGCCGGTCCGCACGCTTGGCCGCCTCGACCGTCGGCATGATGTCCTGCACCTGGGAGATCTTCTTGTTGGTGAGCAGGATGACCGGGTTCTCGTAGACGGCCTCCATCCGCTCCTTGTCGGTGACCATGTACAGCGACACATAACCGTGGTCGAACTCGATCCCGTCCACGACCTCGACCGACAGACCGATGGCATCGGACTCTTCCGTGGTGACGACGCCGTTGCGGCCGACCCGGGTGACCGCCTCGGCGATGACCTCACCGATCGTCTCGTCGTCGCTGGCGGCCAGCGTCGCGATGTGCCGCAGGTCGTCCGGGCCGCCGACCTCGGCCGCCCACGAGCGCAGCGTCTCGACCACGACCGGCACCGTCTGCTCGATGCCACGACGTACCCGCATCGGGTTCGCCCCGGCGTCGACCGCGCGCAGCCCCTCGCGGACCATCGCCTGCGCCAGCACGGTCGCGGTCGTGGTGCCGTCGCCGACGACACCGTTGGTGTTCATCGCGACCTCCTTCACCAGCTGGGCGCCCATGTTCGCGAACGGCTCGCGCAGCTGGATCTCCTTCGCGATCGTCACGCCGTCGTTGGTGATGGTCGGCGGGCCGGTCAGCTTCTCCAGGACGGCGTTGCGCCCCTTCGGGCCGAGCGTCACCTTGATCGCGTCGGCGAGCGAGTTCACGCCGGACTCGAGCAGCCGGCGTGCCTCCTCGTTGAACCGCAGTTCCTTTGCCATGGTCAGACCACCTTTCGGGTCACGGGATGAGAATCGCCCGGCCGCGGACCTTGCCCGCGTCGAGGTCATCGAGAGCCTGCTGGAAGTCGGCGAGTGGGTACTTCGTGGTGTGCAGGGCGACCTTGCCCTGCGCGGCCAGCACCATCAGTTCCTGCAGATCGGTGTAGGAGCCGACCAGGTTGCCGACGAAGTTGATCTCGGTCGAGATGATGTCGATCGTCGGTACGACGAGGTCCTCGCCGTACCCGACGACGTAGTAGTTGCCGGCCCGGCGGAGCATCCGGACGCCCTCGGAGGTGGCGCCGCCTTCGCCGACGAAGTCGACGACCGCCTCCGCGCCCTTCCCGCCGGTCAGCGCGAGTACGTCCTCCACCTGGGTGCCGTTGGCAACAATGCCGTGATCGGCTCCGATCGCCACGGCCAGCTCGACCGCCGCCGGGTTGCGGTCGACCACGACCAGGGTCGCGGCCGAGATCGCCTTCAATACCTGGATGCCGATGTGGCCAAGACCGCCTGCTCCGATCAGCACGCAGACGTCCCCGGGCCGGGTCGCCCGGGCCACCTTGGCCGCCGCGTGGTACGCCGTCAGTCCGGCATCCGCGAGTGCGGCTACGTCGGCCGGCTCGAGGCTGTCGTCGATCCGGACCACACTGCGGGCAGTGGTCCGCAGGTAGTCGGCGTACCCGCCGTCGGTGTCGATGCCCGGGAACCGGCTGTTCTCGCAGTGCACGTCGTCACCGGAGCGGCAGGCACGGCACAGTCCGCAGGTCATCAGTGGATGCAGGATCACCTTGTCGCCCGGCTGGACGTTGGTGACGGCATCGCCGACGGCGTGCACCCAGCCCGCGTTCTCGTGGCCGATCGTGTACGGCAGCGCGACGCCGCTCTTCGCGGCCCACTGCCCTTCGAGGATGTGCAGGTCGGTCCGGCACACCCCCGCGCCGCCGATCCTCACGATCACGTCGAGCGGCCCCTGGATCTCCGGTTCGGGTATGTCGGTGAGCTGCAACTTGGTGTGGTAACCGACTACCTGGACCGCCCTCATGACGTGCTCCTTGCGTTCGTGACTCGGATGGACATGCCGTCGGGCTCCACGTCGGCGTACCGGGTCGCGAGCAGTCCGCGGCAGAAGTGGGAGTTTCCCTCGATCGAGATGCGCACGGCCTTGGCGAACCGGAGCCGCAACGGGACCGCCTCGGCGGCGAGCGGCGCACCGTCCTCGTCCACCAGCACCGGTTCGTCCGGATGTACGCCGAGACCGATCGCGACCCGTCGTCGCAGCAACGCCTCCTTGTGCGGACCTTCCAGCAGATCGGCGAGGGTGACTTCGTGGAGATCGTCGACCGTCATCCCGCTGCCCTTCAGCAGCGCCTCGGCACAGCGCTCCATCGCCGCGGTATGCGCCTTGTGGCGGAAGATCCGGCGCAGTTCGTCCAGACTCGTCTCCGCCTCGACACCGAACGTGCCGACGTACCCGGCGTCGGCGGCCAGGCCGGCGTTGATCTTGTCCGAGTCGTGGTGATCGTCGAGCTGGACCACGACCCGTCCCAGGCCGCCGACGCGCCGGAGCGCGTCGACGGCGTCGGACGCCATCAGGTACGCGAAGTTCGGCGAGCAGAACGACGTCGGCAGCCGCAGATGGACCACGACCTTGGTGTCGTCGACCCGGATCGACCGGACGAACCCCAGCGTTGTGATGGGTTCGTCCAGTTCCGGATCCGTGACCGTCGCCAAGGCGGCCACGATGTCGTCGACCACCGAGGTCGCGACGGCCGTCATGCGCGTGCGCCGGCCGCCACCTCGACAGAGGTGTCACCGGCATCGGTCGGCAGCCGCAGCTCCTGCGGTACGTCGAGGTCGTACAGCGCGGCCGCGTTCAGGCCGAGGATCTTCTTCTTCTGCGCGGTCGTGATCGGCGCGTACTCCGGCAGCTCCGCGGGGATCTGGAAGTCCACGAACTTCTCCACCAGCCACTGGGGCGTCCAGAGCGCGTAGTCGCTGGCGAACAGGATCTTGTCCTCGCCGAGCCAGTAGAGCAGTTCGCCGATGATCTGCGCGAAGTACTTCGGCCGGGCGTGCACGAACGGCATGGCCACCGCGAGACCGCCGTACACGTTGGACTCCTGGGTGGCGATCCAGCAGAAGTCCTCCAGCCGGGGCAGGCCGACGTGCTCGACGATGAAGTTCAGGTCCAGGTAGTCGGTCGCGACCTTGTCGATGTCGGCGACGTCGAACGCGTCCCGGTCGAGCGGGCGGATCGTGGGGCCCTTGTGCACATGGATGTTCTTGATCCCGAGCTTCAGGCACTCCTCCAGGTACCGGCGCGACCACGGGTCGTCGAGCTTGTAACCGCGCGAGTCACCGTGCCACTCGGCGGTGTAGAGCTTCACGCCCTTGAGGTTCATCCGCTCGGCGTCCCGCCGGAGCTGCTCCAGACCCTCCTCGCCGTTGCGCGGGTCGTAGGCGTGGTTGTAGGTCAGCTTGTCCGGGTGCTTGGACGCCAGCCCGAACGCCTCCTCGGTCTGGCCGAACCCGTTCTTGTAGAAATCGCTGAGCAGCGTGGCCTGGAAGATCGCGTGGTCGGCGTACCCGTCGTCGAAGACGTCCTTCATCAACCGGTCGCCGCCGTAGTACGTGTAGGTGTCGTAGTCCCACACCACGTCTTCCGGGCTGAGGTTGCGGTGGTAGTCGTAGAAGCAGTCGATGAACTGCTTGCCGTGCACGTTCTTCAGGTTCGACTCGCGGCCGTCCCAGATGTGTACGTGCGCGTCGACCACGTAGTACTTCTCGCCGTTCTTCTCGTACATGACGTCCTCGCTTCGTGGGTCTGATCTCGGGATGAGCTCCGGTCCGGGCGCGGGCCAGGCCCCGGACCGGAGCGGCACAGCGTGTTAGTGCGCGGTCAGGTCGAAGCCGATGTATTCGGCGGCGTCCTCGGGGCTGGCGAACAGGAGGGTCTTGTCGTCGAGGTGGACCATCCGGCCGTAGTGGGTGGAGCTGATCTCCTCGAACACCGAGCCGTCGAACTCCGAGCCGAGCGCGTCGGTCAGTTCGGCGTAGTCGAAGTCGAGTACGCCGGTCCCGTCGACCCGGATCATCGACGGGTACTCGGTCAGCTCGACGCCGTCCTTGGCGCCCATCACCTGGGCGACGACCCGGCCGACGGGGGTGTTCATCAGGGTCACACCGGTCTTGTTGGAGAACTCGGCGGCAGATCCGAACTGCATGCTCACTTGTCCAGCTCCTTCGGAATGTCCAGCCCGAGGTCCTCGAGCAGGGAACGGAACTTCTGCTTGGCCGCGTCCAGGCTGTCCGCGAACGTGACGGACTTGTCGGCCGGCTGCGACCAGATCGGCTGCAGGGCCTGCGCGGCAGCGATGCAGCGCGGCACCCAGGTCGCCAGCCACTCGCCGAACAGCACCTTGTTGGTCTCGCCGTACTGCTCGTCGCGGGTCAGCAGGCGGAACAGGTTGCGGGTGTAGGCGAGGTCGCGATCGTAGTCGTGCTCGCCGGTGCCGACGATGGTCGGGGTCAGGTAGTCGCCGTTGCGGGCCGCGATCTGCATCACCAGCTCGGTCCGGAACAGCGAGCCGACCAGCTGCTCGAACACGATGTTCGTGGCGAACAGCAACTCGCACCAGTCGCCGACGGCGGTCAGTCGCTCGACCACCTCACGCGTCGGCTGCCACTCCGGGGCGCTCTGCCAGACCTCCTTGTGGGCGGCGCCGTCGAACTCCACCTCGGCCTCGGCAAGGTCGAGGTTGAACAGGGCCAGGTCCTGGGCGAAACGCATCTTGTGGGCGGCGTTGACGGCCACCGCGGTGTTGATCATGTTCGTCGGGCCGGACCGCTGGATGCTGGTGAAGACGTGCAGCGCCAGGCCGTTCTCGGCGTGCATCCAGGCACCGAGGTTGCGTTCGACGAACTTCAGCCAGGCCGGGTTCCAGGCGTCGTACGCCCTGGCCCGCTTGGCGTTCTGCAGGCCCAGGTCGACCTGACGGACGACCGCGGAGTTGTTCCGGTAGATCGTCTGGTTCCACTCCTCGTTCGGGTCGAGGAAGGCGTGCCAGTTCGACGACTTCGCGGCGGTCCACTCCTTCGGGTAGCCGCCGGGGCCGTCGCCGAACCCGTAGATCCAGCCCTGCGTCAGGTGCCGCTCGGGGTCCGGCTGGACGTCGACGGTGACGTCCTCGTACATCGTCGCCCGCAGCTTGGCCGGCTTGTAGTAGTTGTACGACCGGCTCTTCGAGCTCGGGAACTCCAGCGCCCCCGCCTCGGAGTCGGTGAACTCGATCTTGGGGAAACTGCGGTGCTTGGTTTGCTCCATCTCAGACTCCATCGGTAGTCGCTGGGCTGGTGAACTTGTCGTAGAAGACCTGGTCCTTCGGCACGTTGGTTGCCTCCAGCAACGCCAAGGCGGCGTCGACCATCGGCGGCGGACCGCACAGGTAGACCTCGCTGCGGTGCAGCTCCGCCTCCCGCCGCTCGACGATGTCGGTGACGTTGCCCTCCTCGACCACGAGACCGTCCGCATCCGCGGCCGACTCGGACAGGCAGGCCACGAACTCGAAGCCGGCCAGTTCCGCGCCGAGCTCCTGGATCGCGTCGAGGTAGAACAGGTCGCCCGCCGTCCGGGCGCCGTAGTAGAACCGGACCGGACGGGTGCTGCCGGTCTCCCGCAGGTGCCGGAGGATGGACAGGATGGGCGCCATCCCGGCCCCGCCGGCCACGCAGACGACCGGCAGTACGTGGCCGTCCTTCAGCGTGGACGAGCCGTACGGCCCGGTCAGCGACAGTTCGTCGCCGACCGCCAGCTCGCCGTCCAACAGGGCCGAGAACCGGCCGCCCGGGTACTTCTTGATCAGGAACTCGAGGTCGTCCGGCGTCGACTGGGTGGTCGCCATCGAGAACGATCGGTGGTCGTCGGTGCCGGGGATGGTGATGTCGGCGTACTGGCCCGGCTTGAACTCGAACGCCCGCTCGGCCTTCAGCCGGAGCGAGACGATGTCCCGGGTGACCGGCTCGATCGCCACCACCCGGGCGCTCAGCGTCTGGATCGGGACCCCGCCGAGCAGCTCCTCCTCGTCGAAGTTGAGCAGCTCGATCGTGCAGTCACTGAAGGCGTGTGCCCGGCACAGCAGCACGTAGCCCTCGGCAACTTCGGCGTCGTTGCAGGCGAAGGTCGAGTAGCGCTCCATCTGCAGGTCGCCCTCCAGCACGTACGACTTGCAGGCGGAGCACTGCCCCTCCTTGCAGCCGTGCATCAGGTGGATGCCCTGCCGGAACGCCGCGTCGAGGATCTTGTCGTCCTCGGTGACGTCCATCTCGATGTCGACCGGTTCGAAGCGGATCCGGTGGGTGTCGGCCACGTCGGGGCCTCCTCACGCTCGGGTGGAACGACTGGTGGCGACGCTCATCCCCGCGCCGCCACCAGCCGGTTCGGTGGGGTCAGGCGACGGCCTTGGTGCCGTTCGCCTTGTACGCCGCGATGTGCGCCTCGCGCTCGGCGTCGGTCATCTCGTTCAGCAGCACGTTGGGGCTGTTGAACGTGTTGCCGCGAACGTCGTCGAGGGTCCACATCTTCTTCGGGTCGTCCAGGTCCAGGTGCGGCTGACCGATCAGGGTCTTGCCGTCGTCCCGGACGTACCCGAGGTCGGAGACGATGTCGGCCAGGTCCTTGCCGTGGTGCAGCGTCTCCCATTCGCGGAAGCCGGTCAGGCGGCCCATGTTCGGGGTCGGCCGGCCGTCGTACTCACCGCGGAACGCGACCGCGTCGGTCCAGTAGCACGTCTCGGAGCAGTAGGTGCGCCACTGGCCGTCGACCTTCTCGGTCACCATGTCCTCGTGGATCAGCGCCGGCACCATGCAGGTCCAGCAGCGGTGCGGGTACTGGTAGCCGACGTCCTCGAACGCGATCGGCTTGTTCCGGCCCGGGTAGGCCAGCCGGTTGTAGTTCTCCCACCACTTGCCGTACTTCGAGTACCAGCCCGGGTACTTGTCCTCGAACCACTCGAAGTCCTTGTCGGTCATGGCGTCGATCCGCCAGTAGTTGACCGGCCAGCCGGTGGCGAAGAACCGCGCCACCTCGTGCACGTAACCCTTGTCCACGATCCGCTTCCAGGCCTCTTCGACCAGGTCGTGCGGGATGGTGAGTCCGTACTTCTCCAGCGGCAGCAGGTAGCTGCGGTAGTAGTCGTCGTAGATCCACCGGCGCCACATCTCCGCATAGCTCTCACGGTCCTTACGGCGGTCCTTCGTGCCGTACTCGATGAACGTGCCGATGGCCGCGTCCACGACACAGTGGTTGTTCCACCACGCGTACCGCAGGTCGCGCTCGAGCAGCGGCCGGTTGCGCTCGTCGGCCAGCGCCATCAGCAGGATCGAGTACCCGTTGCTGATGTGCCGCGACTCGTCGGACTGGACCGAGTGGAAGACCGTCGGCAGCAGGTAGTCGCCGTTGGCCGCGGCCTCGTCCGGCATGGCCACGAACAGCGTGTTGGTGAAGGCCGTCTCGGCCACCACGGTCAGGTAGATGTTCGCCGCGGTGATCGCGTCACCGGTGATGAACCCCTCACCGAACTGCCGGCCGATGGTGCCCGCGTAGTTGTTCGCGAACGCCTTCTCGGTCATGTCGAACCCGGCCGGGTCGATGTAGTTGTTCATGTACAGCTTCTTGAGGTTCATCTGGATCGTCGAGTGCCGGACCTCGTCGATCATCTGCACCGCGAGCCCGTTGTGGATCTCCGGGTTCGGTACGGCGTCGATCGCCATCGGCATCGCCCGGGCCGCGGAGATCTCCGGGAACGGGATGATGCTGAGGAACAGCTTCTGCCACTCCAGCCAGCGCTGCTGGACCTGGCGGAACATGTTTCCGCGGATGGCGCCGTCCATGGCGCCGTACACGCGGTTGTCCTTCTCCTCCTCCATCGGGAAGTAGGACCGCATGATCTGCTTCAGCGGGTCCTTCTTCGGCGCCTTCTCGAAGGTGTAGTCAGTCCCGAACCGGGTCGCCGGAGTGGCGAAGGTGGGCTCCCACGAGAGTTCGGTGATCTTGGCATGCGCCTTGGTGAGACTCTGCCTGCTCAATGTCTGCCTCCAGGGTCGGGAGCCGGCTTCTGCCCGGCTCCAGCGGTACGGCTGAGCTGCGTTCCAGGCATGAAAGCCGCACCGGTGCGGGCGTTCTGTCTCAATGTGAGACGCGAGTCACAAGCTTGCCAATTACCGTTGGTCGTGTTGTTCTCTCGAAGAGTCAGCCGAGAGGAAGGAGGTGACCATGGCCACCAGACCCGCCGTCCGGGACTCCATCCGGATGTCCTGGCAGCGCTCGGAGGCGTCCCTGGTCGACACCGACCGGCCCGCGCCCGCCTACTTCGACGGTCTCGATCTCGGCACCACGCTGGCCCGGGCGGCCCGGCCGGTGATCGACGCCCTGGCCTCGGAGCTGACCAACGAGCCCGTGTGCATCATCCTGACCGATGCCCGCGGCATCGTCCTGGACCGTCGCGGCGGCGACAAGACACTGATCCGCCGGCTCGACTCCGTCGATCTGGCACCCGGTTTCCGCTACGCCGAGTCCGAGGTCGGGACCAACGGGATCGGCACCGCGCTGGAGGTCGGCGGCCCCATCCTGATCGACGGCGCGGAGCACTACACCGGTGTACTGCGCGGCTTCTCCTGCGCCGGGGCGCCGATCACGCATCCGGTCACCGGCGGCCTGCTCGGGATCCTGGACATCACCACCCAGGCGAAGAACTCCAACGCGATCCTGCTGTCGTTCGCCAAACTCGCGGCCCGGCGGATCCAGGAACGCGTCCTGGAGGAGGCGAACGCCCTCGACCAGGCGCTGCTGACCGAGTACTACGCGGTCTGCCGGCACACCGGAGGCTCGGTGATCGCCCTCGGCGACGAGGTCTTCATGATCAACGCCCATGCCCAGCAGCGCTTCGACTCCACCGACCAGGCCGCGCTGATCGACCGGACCCGGGACGCCCGCGGCGGGACCAAGCCGGTCACATTCCTCGCTGACCTGCCCAGCGGGATCAGTGCCCGGCTGGCGTACCAGCCGACCTTCCTCGGCGACGCCCTGGCCGGCGGGATCGTGCAGATCAAGGAGCAGCGGTCCGGACCCCGCGCGACCGGTGGTGGACGAGTCCCGTCGCTTCCCGGCATGACCGGGACGAGCGCGCTGTGGCGGCACACGACGCAGGAGGTGCTCGACGCCTGTCGCCGGGCGGAGTGGCTCGTCGCCGAAGGTGAGCCGGGTTCAGGCAAGTTGACTCTGCTCCGCGCGGTCCACGACTACAGCTCCCCGGGCCGCCGACTGGCGGTGCTCGATGCCGGCGATCAGGAGGATCTCCTCGCCTGCGCCACCAGCGAACTGGACTCAAGCTCCGATCTCATCATCCGGAACGCCCACCTGCTCTCCGCGGAGGTCATCCAGGGTCTGGTGGACCTCCTGCAGTCGGTGCGCGACAGTTCGGTGGCGCGCGAGCCGTGGGTCGCGCTGACCCTGCTGACCGGACAGTCGCGCGGCCAGGACGAGCTCGGGACGCAGCTACTGCGGTTCTTCCCGCGGACTGTCGCCGTACCTCCGCTGCGTCATCACCTCGAGGACATCCCGGTCCTGGTGCGGTACCTACTCGGCCGAGCCGGCGTCACCAGCGTGACGGTGTCCGGGGCGGCGCTCAACCAACTCATGCGGCTCCCGTGGGCGGGCAACGTGACGCACCTGCGGAAGGTACTGACCGACGTCGCCCGCCGCCGGCGCTCCGGCGTCGTCGAACTGGAAGACCTCCCCGCCGAGTGCCACGCGACAACCCGACGGCACCTTACCCGCATGGAAGCCCTGGAGCGCGACGCCATCGTCGGCGCCCTCGCCTCCCACCACGGCGACAAAACCGCCGCCGCATCGGCCCTCGGCATGTCCCGAGCCACCATCTACCGCAAGATCCGCGACTACGGCATCGTCACCTGATCCGGGTGCCGCCCGCGAGGCCTGCTGAGCTCTTCGAGTAACAGCCTGGACCCCATCCCTGGAACCGGAGCAACTAATCCGGTGGGTGGTCACGTCTCTCTTGGTGAGGCAGCGACTGAGGGGGTCTGGGGTGGGTTCGCGGCGGAGCGGTAGTGGGGTTCGGCTTGCTGTTGTCTGTGTGGTGGTTTGTGCTGTGGCGTTTGCTGGAGCGATCAAGGTGTTGATGCCTGGCGGGCGGGCGAAGGCCACGGTGGTGTCGGCGGGGGTTCCGACGCCGAGTCCGGTGGCGCCTACGACCCGGTCTCCGTCGCCCAGTGCGGTGAAGTCGACGCCGGTCGCGCGGACCGGGACGTATGCGTGTCCTGGGTTCAGTGGGATCGAGGCGGACGTGCCGTTGCGGATGGTCATGCGGGATACATTCGCCTGGGGCAACGATCCGGCGTACAAGGTCGGCGATGGTTCGGGTGATATCCGCTGGCGGTCCGATCCGTATCACAAGCCGAGCTGGTACATGTGGCTGCATTCGCTGCGGTGGTTGGGACACGGGATCATCGCGGCCCGGACCGGCGACCGCAAGGCGATGACGCATACGATGGCGATCATCCACGACTGGGTGCGCGACAACCCGTACCCATGGAAGAGCGACGTCGGCGCGTGGGAGTCGACGATGCACCGGACGAACGTGCTGATCTGTGCGCGGCAGGCGGTGTTGTCCGGTCTGCAGGTCCGCAAGCTGCCTGCGCAGTACGCCTGGCTCGACCAGTCTCTGCTCGACCACGCGACGTTCATGACCGAGAACTGGAGCGGACCGTCGAACCACGGCACGGACGAGAGCATCGCGATGTTCGGCGTCGGCTGCACTCTCGGCCGGGCGGACCTGAAGGACCGCGCCGTCGACCGGTTGACCCAGGCAATCACCAGTGCGATCGACGCGCAGGGTTCGACGAACGAGCAGTCGATCGCGTACGCGATGTTCAACTACCAACTGTGGGGCCGGGCGACCACGGCACTGCAACGCTGCGGCGCCGACCCTGGACCCGTCATCGAGCAGCGACGTCGCGCGCTCGCGGAGTTCCTCGCGCTCGCCACCACCTCAGCCGGCGAGATCCCCCAGGTCGGCGACGCGGAACGCCAGAAGCCGCAGGCCGCGGCCGGCACCTCGTTGGAGTACGCCGCCACCCTCGGGGCACACGGGACGAAGCCGTCCAAGCGGACCGCGGTCTTCGACGCCGGGTACGTCTTCGGCCGGACCGGATGGGGCGAGACGAGGCCGTTCACGCAGGAGTCGACGTACAGCATCCGGTTCGGGCCGGCACGCAGATACCACGGGCATGACGATCACATGTCGATCACCTACAACTCGCACGGCCGCGACATCCTGATCGACCCGGGCCACCCCGGATACCAGCTCGACAAGTGGCAGGAGTGGACCAGGAGCCAGGCATCCCACAATGTGATGACGATCCCGTCGGCCAAGGGCGCACCCGTCGAGACAGAACTCGTCAGCGCGGCGATGACGCCGACCTCGGAGTACTACGAGTTCCACGACACACCCGCGGCCGGGGTGGAACGGACCAGAGACGTTCTCGTCCTCAAGGATCCCGATCTGATCGTCACGCTGGACCGCGGCACGTCGGCCGGCAGTCAGCGGTACGAGACGTTGTGGCACCTCCCGCCGGGCCAGAAGGTGACCGTGCAGTCCCCGACCACTGCGGTCGCCACGAAACCTGGTGACAGCACGAAGACGTATTTACTGCAGATCCCTTACGGGCAACAGCTTCCGGCCGACGCGATCACGGTCGAGCAGGGCAAGCAGGATCCCGTCCAGGGCTGGTACTTCCCCGACATCTTCCACCGCGTGCCGGCGCCCGTGGTCAAGTTCAACCGCAGCGGACCGACCGCTTCGATCCTGTCGGTCGTCGTACCCGCCGCAGCCGCCGAGAAGGTTGCCTTCAGCACCAGAACCGTGGGATCCATGCTGCTGGTCGACCTGACCGTCGGCGCGCGGCAGACCACCGTCCGGGTGACGCCGAACGGTCGCCTCTCGCGCATCCGCTAGGCCGGATCCGGTCACCGCTCATGGCGCCATCGGTAAACGTTTGCCATGATGGTGGGGTGATCTATGAACTGAACCATGTCGGTGGTCGTGTCCAGGATCTGGATGCGAGCTTGGCCTTCTACTCCGGGATCGGCGCCGAGGTGGTCGACCGGTTGTTCATGGCCGGTCCGCGGGTCCATCGGGTGCACATCCAGCTGGCGACCGGGCTGGTGGAACTGCTCCACAACGAGGAGGCCGACCCGGACGCGGCGTGCGGGCTGAACCACGTCGGGTTCATGACGGACGATCTGGACGGCGACTACGCCCGGCTGATCGGTGCCGGGTACGCCGAGCTCAGCTCGCCGAGGGTGGCGGGGAGCGGGCAGGGCCGGCTCGCGTTCCTGTCCGATCCGAACGGCGTACGGGTCGAGCTTCTCCAGCGGTCGGAGGAGTTCCGGGTCCCGCCGATCACGTCGGGACCGGTCAGCCGGCTGTCGTTCATCGCGCTGGACGCACCGGATCTCGACGCCGCCGCCGAGTTCTACGGCGATCACCTCGGCATGGAGCGGGTGCCGTCCGACGAGGCAGACACGGCGTACTTCCGGATCGGCGCCGACGCCGTGAAGCTCTGCAAGTCATTGCCGCCGGCAAGCACCCACGTCAACCACCTCGGTCTGACGGTGGCCGAGCCGCGGCCCGACGCTCACGACCCGGACGGGAACCGCATCGCGTTCGTACCAGGCGCTTCAAGTCTGTGAAAGTGAACTGAAAGACCGGTCTGCGAGTCTCAGTCCCTGAGCACTGGGGGATTGATGAAGCGACCGTCATTCGTCGAGGCCGCACTGGCCCTGACCCGTTCCTGGCTGTCGCCGTCCGGTCAACCGCCGGACGCCGAGCCTCCCCCGGCCGACCGCGATGACGATCGGCCGGAGGAGGACGACGTACGTCGCTGATGCCCGCGGTCAGATGATCTCGGGGGTCAGGTCCGGGTCGGGCATGTCGGGATCGAACGGGAACATCGGGCGCTCGATGCGGTGGTGGCCGAGGCTGAGCAGGTCCTGGTTGACGCCGCCCGGGGTGAGGGCGAGGAGCCAGTCGGCGGCCATCGCGTACAGCTCGGGCTCGAGGTAGCCGATCTTCACGATGACGAGGTCGGCGTCGCGCGGCGCCAATCCGAGGGCAACGAAGTCCGACTCGATGTGGTACGGCTTCCGGCGCATGGTCACGATGACGTGCAACCCGCCGACCGCGAGCGCCACCGCGCCGGCTGCCGAGTCGATCCCGGTCACCCGACCGGTCAGCGCGACCGGACCCCACGGCTCGGAATCGATCTTGCCGCCCACCTCGACGCTGATCGTCGCGCCGACGCCTGCCTCCATCGCCGCGGTGGTCACCTCGGGGTCGACGATCGCCGCGTAGATCGTGGTCAGTTCGGACTCGGTGATCGCCGGCATGCGGAGCAGCTTGTCCAGGGTCCACGAGGTGTCCCCCGCCCCGCCGGCCGTCGGGTTGTCGCCGGAGTCGCTGATGTAGAACGGCCGGGCGGTCGACGCGAGCGCCTGGTCAAGGCACTCCGCGAGCGTCCCGGTCGGCGCGACGAACTCGAACTTGTCGTGGGCGTCCCAGTAGGCGTCCGCGAGCCGCTTCGCCTGAGCGGTGATGACCTGCTCGTCGTCGCCCATCACCACGACCGCGGCCTGACACCGTGGCTCGTCGGCCCACGCGTACCCGACCCAGATCGCGGCGTCCAGTACGCCGTCCATTGCCTCGACCTCGTCGACCTGCGCATAGATGCTCTTCGCCGGCTCGATCCTGGTGCTGGTCTTCTCCCCCGGCAGCAGCACCGGCACCTGCACCCACGCCTTGAGCGGGCGGCCTCCCGAGCGCAGCCGTGCCACCAGATTGCGCGCAGCACGTTCCTTGGTGTCCCACGCGTCGGTGTGCGGGGCCTTGCGGTAACAGGTGGCCAGGTCGAGCAGCCCGATCAACTCGCGCGACATGTTGCCGTGGAGATCCATCCCGGTCGACAGGAGTACGTCCGATCCGACGATCCGGCGGATCCCCCCGACGAGGTCGGCTTCGATATCGGTTCTGCCGATCACGCTCATCGCACCGTGCATGTCGACGAAGACGCCGTCCAGCTGCCCCGCCTGTCCCAGCCGCTCGTAGATCTCCGCCGCGAGTTCGTCGTACACCTCTGGTACGACGGGACCGCCTGGAACCGCGCGGGCGTGCAGCAGCGGCACCCACTCGACGCCCTCGGTCAGCGGTTTGCCCGGCGCGAGGAAGTCGTACCGGCCGAGCAGCTCGTCGCCGCGGGTCACGTGGAAATCGTCCAGCCTGGTCCGATGCGGCGAGAACGTACTCGACTCGATCGCGATCCCCGCGATCCCGATCCGCAACCGCCCGGACTCCGCTGATGAGCTCACAGAATTGCTCCTTCGTGTGTACGACGCTGCCTTCGCACACAATTCTGCGCTCTCGACCCCGCTCATGCGAGCCCGAGTGCGCAGACAGGCCGGTCAGCGTGGCCAGCGATTTTCTCCGCGGCCCGGGGAAATCGGTCAGTCGAGCTTCGACGGGTGGTGCGCGAGCGGTGTGACCTGGACCCGCATGTACGGGAAGAGCGGGAGGCTGGAGAGCAGGTCGTGGAGGGAGTCGTTGGAGGGTACGTCGAAGATGCTGAAGTTGGCGTACTCGCCGACGATCCGCCACAGCTGCGGCCAGACACCCGCCCGCTGGAGCTCGAGCGCCCGACCCCGCCATACCACTTGGAGCAGATCGCCACGACGGTCACCGACGGTCGGCTGATCGTCGTCCCCCGGTCGGCGCACCTGGCGAATGCGGAACGGCCGGACGTGATCACGCCGGCCGTCACCGCCCACCTCACCGCGGGGTGAGGCGGATGACCGGGTACTGCCGATCCGACTTCGCCTGGTACTTCGCGAGCCGGGGCTGGGCGGCCGTGATGCGCTGCCAAGCCTGGTCGCGCTCGTTGCTGTCCAGGCTGTGTGGCGTCACGTGCACCAGACCGCTGCCGGGCAGTTCGACCGACACGCGGCCGGGATGCGCCGTCAGGTTGGCGTGCCAGTCGGGGTGCTGACTGCCGCCGCCCGACGCGACGACCAGCCAGCCGTCGTCATCCGCAAACCAGCCGAGCGGCGTCTCGCGAGGCTCGCCACTGCGGCGGCCGATCGTCTTGAGGATGAGGACGTCCATCCCCATCATCTTGTCGCGACCGCCGCGGATCTTCTTGGCGGTACGGGCGTTCATCGTCCGCTGCACCCACCGCGAGAACGCACCGGGCGTACCGGGCTTGCGCGCTGCCTGCTGCTGACTCATCACGCCACCTCGCTGATCCGTACGGCGTTCCCCGCCGGGTCACGGAACGCGCAGTCCCGTACGCCCCACGGGTGCTTGGTCGGTTCTTGAACCACGGGAGTCCCGGCAGCCTGCACCCGTGCGAACGTCTCGTCGAGGTCGCGGGTGGCCAGGATGATCACGCCATAGGTGCCGTTGGCCATCATTTCGGCGATGGTTCGGCGTTCGTCCTCGGTCATCGTGTGACTCGCGTCCAGCGGATGCAGCACGATCGACGTACTCGGCTGTCCAGGCGGTCCGACGGTGATCCAGCGCTGCACACCGGCGCCCACGTCCTGGCGTACCTCGAACCCCAATGTGTTCCGGTAGAACGACAGCGACGCCTCGGCGTCCTCATGTGGCAGGAAACTCGCTTGAATGGTGATGTCCATGGCCAAGACGCTACGAGCAGGTGGCGATCCGCCGCTTCTCGATTCCTGATCGGTGCAACGAGGTGATGAATGAGCGTCCGCGTGATCGGGATCGATGCCTGCAAGGCGGGCTGGGTGGGCATCAGCGGCGAGCGTCGCGGGTACTTCGGCGCGACGATCGAGCAGTTGATCTCGTCGGCTGAGCAGGACGGCCCGTTGGCTGTCGTGGCGATCGACATCCCTATCGGCCTGCCGGTTGACGTCTCACGCCAGGCCGACGTACTGGCGCGCCGACTGATCGGGAAGCGCTCGTCGTCGGTCTTCTCGACGCCGGTCCGGGCCGCGTTGCTGGCGGCAACTCATGCCGAGGCGTCGACCCTGAACCGAGCAGCCACCGGCAAAGGTCTGAGCCAGCAGGCCTACGCCCTGCGCACCAAGATCCTCGAGGTCGACGCCTGGTCCCGCACCACCCACCACCAAGTCATCGAGTCCCACCCCGAGCTCTGCTTCGCCACGATCGCGGCTCACCCACTCGCCCACCGCAAGTCCACCTGGGCAGGCGTCGAGGAACGCCGCCAAATCCTCGCGGAGGCCGGCATCGCGGTGCCGTCCGACCTCGGTCTTGCGGGTGAGTTGGCAGCAGTAGACGACGTACTCGACGCCGCAGCCGTCTCCTGGGCCGCCCAACGCCACGCCGAGGGCCGAGCCGTCAAATATCCGGATCCCCCAGAGCCAGTCGAGGACGGAGCGCTCGCCGCCATCTGGGTCTGAGAGCCCGCGGGGCCCGCCTAGGTATACGCGGCCAAGAGGTTGGTGACACCCAGGCCGGTCCACTGTCCGGAAACTTCTCGCCTCCCGGCGGCCATTTGTTTCCGCATAATGCATCGCCCCCGCCGGCGCCCCGATCAACCACCCTTGGCCCGCTCAGCTGGTCGGCCCGTGCACAAAGTCGGCCTAGGTCGGCGTGGTGAGAACGATGGTGGGTGGGTTGAGGAGGCCGGAGTTCAGGTAGTCGGCGGCGTGGGAGATGTGCTGGAGGTCGAAGCGGTGGCCGTAGTCGGTGGTCACCGACTCGACGAGGGGAAGGAGGTGGGGGTCGGCGGAGAGGGCGTTGGCGGCCGTGTTGTGGATGGTGATTCGGAGTGTGTTGCGGCCGGGTACGGCGGCGTCGGTGAGGTCCACTCGGTACGGCGGGGACCAGAGGGTGCCGCAGGGTACGTCGTTGAGCCAGATCTCCGCGGCGACGCCGATCGGAGGGACGAGCGTCGCGCGGTAGGAGTTCGGAGGGAGGTACGTCTCGGTGTCGGCCGGCGCGGGTTCGCCGGTGCCGAAGTCGAGCAGGACCCGCGTCTTGGGATCGAGCTCCGGCAACTCGAGCTCGGTCTGGTACGACGCTGCCCCTGAGTACGCCGCCCGTCCGGGATCGTCCTCCCACCGATGCGGCAGTTCGACCGACGACGGCGAGTTGTCGAAGGTGACCTGCCAGGAAGCCCGGATCGTTGCCCGCGTCACCTTCTCGATCGTCATGTCGGACGCCGCGTCGTCGCTGGGTACGAGGATGGTTGCTTCGTAGGGGTGAAGCGTCAGCGAGATGCCATCGGGTGAGCGGCGCTGGAGCGAGGTCTTGCCGGTGGCGGCATCCCATTGTTCGAAGGAGGTTGTGGCGTCGGGGATGTCGAAGTGGAAGGTTCGCGTCTGGTTGCTGGTGTTCGCCAGGAAGTAGATGTCGCCGTCGTCGAGCCGACGATGCACCACACCGATGTCGTCCCGAGGACTCACCCTCGGCCCAGGCACCTCCGCCAATCGCTCCGCCAGCTCACCGGCCGCCACTCCCCCGGCAAGCGTCGACCCCTCAGGTACGACGACCAGCCCGAGGTCAAGCTGCCCCGGATCGACCAACTCGAGCGCATCGTCGTCGACCAGGTCGAAGTCCAGCCCGGACTCACGGATCGTCCGCGGGATCTCGTCACCGATCAACCGACGCGCGGTGCGATACAAGTTCAACGACCCATCGGAGTACGCCTCAGCAGCGGGCACGTAGACCTTCACCGGCCGGACCGGCGTCCCCTGCTGCAACAACCAGGACACGCGGTGCAAATACCCGAACAGATCCCCGGCAACCGGCCACCAAGGATTGCGGTCGTCCAGCGCACCGGAGGCGTAGAAGATCCAGCCGACCCCAGGCGCACTCGATGGCGAGTACGGCCAGCCGTGACCGATCAGCTGGTTGACGCCCGACAAGAAGTGCTCATGAGCCTCGCCCTTGAGATCGAGCGGGGTTGCCCGGAACGACGGCGAATGCACCCACGTCCACACCTCGGCCGACACCACCGACCGCCCGTACAGGTTCGCGGCCGACGACGCCCACCGAGTCTCCGGCAGCCGCGTCCACCCCCAGCCTTCACCCTCGAACAGGTCGGCGAAGCGATAGCTGCTCATCGTCGCCGGCGGCTCGCCGTAACTCTGGATCCGGAACGGTACGCCGTGCCCCGCCGCCCACCGCTGGAAGACCGCGACGAAGTTCTCCTCGTACAACTCCGACAACGTCCGCCGGAAGTCGATCCGCACCTGCGCGGACTCAGCCGTGTCGACGAGCAGCTCGTACAGCCGAGGACGCAACTCATAGCCACGCCGCCGGGAGAACTCGTCGAACAATCGAGGCGTCCAGTCGGCCTGGTACACCTCCAAGCTGTCACAGAACACCGACCCGAGCAGCTCCGGCGTTGCCGCCAGCAACAATGGTTCGGCCACGCACCTGATGTGCTCGGCCGCCGCTGCCGCCGAGTAGTGATCAAGCACCGGGCCTTCCGCGCCCGCCGCGGCCCGCTTCACGTTCTGCCCGGTCAGCCGCGACGACGCGATCAGCACCTCACGCGGTCCGTGCCCGGCCGGTACCCGGATCATTCCGTTGCTCACAGCAACCTCGACGTACGACGCCGGTACGCCGGCCGACCCCTCGCCCACGAAGGCAGCAACCACCTCGTCCCCGGGCCACACAGCCACCACGGGTACGTCGTACGCCTCGGCGCCGATCTCGCGCCGATCCCAGCTGAGGCAGCGCGCCGCGTACTCCGGACCGATGTGCCCGCCACCGAAGGACCAGCCGCTGCCCAGCGTCACGTCGAACCGCAGACCCAGTTCCCGCGCCGTCCGAGCGGCGTACCCGACAAGCTCCAGGAACTCATCCGATCCGAACGGCGCCTCGACCGGCCCCATCGGATAGACGAACGCGACCTCGGCGCCACCCAGGCCCGCCGCCGCCATCGCCCGCAACTGACGCTCGAGCTCACCGCGCTCCACCGATGGTCCGAACCACCACCAGCGCACCATCGGCCGCCCCTCCGCGGGCGGTGTCCGGAACTGCCTTCGTACGTCGTCCACCAGCGCCACAGGACCGGCCTCCGCACTCGGTTGTCTCGGTCCGTCCACCCCATCGCGACCGGCAACCCGCCGTCAACGAAATCGACCACTACCGGTCAACCGACCCTGGTCCCGCGGTCTAGGCCGGATCGCCTAGGATCTCCGCCGGGGGGATCGAGCTGCCGACGAAAGGTTCTGTCGTTCATGTCTCAGCCCCCAGAGGGTGGTTATCCCCGCCGTCCCAGGGACAGCCCGGGTACGCCGGCCCACCGCAGGGCTACCCACCGGGCCAGCAGCCCGGCCCGGCGGGATATCAGCAGGGATACCAACCTCCGCCCGGCTACCAACCACAGCCGGGATATCAGCAACCGCAAGGCTTCCAGCAGCCCGCGTTCCAGCAACCGCAGGGGTTCCAGCAGCAGCCGCCTGGTCAGCCGCCGAAGAAGAAGCCGTCGGCCGGGCAGCGGGTAGTGGGGATCCTGGTCCTGGTCGTCGCGCTCCTGGCGTTCTTCCTCGTCATTGACAAGAACTTCCGCAACAACGTCCTCGACGCCGTCGGACTCGAGGAGGGGATCGGCGGCGGCAGCGGTTCGTCGGCCCCGGACATCGCCCAGATCAGCTGGCCGAAGACGCTTCCGGGCGGGCACTACGCGGTCGAGTCCGCGCCGTCCTGGCACGACACCCGCGCGAAGAAGTACAGGTGGGTCACCGCGGAGTTCTACGCCAACAAGCCGCCCGCGTCCCGCGGTACGCCGGGCTCCTACCTGTACACCGTGACGGCGTACGGGCCGCTCGCCGAACTCGATGAGGCGTTCCTCGGGGTGAAGGCACCGATCGAGGAGGTCGCCGGCGGTTCCTGCTACAGCTCGGACGAACGAGCCCGGGACTGCGCCGTCACCAACGGCAAGATCGTCGTGATGGTCGGCACGGCCTGGACGTCGGCGACCAAGCGCCCGCGGACCGATGCGCAGATGATCCAGGACGGGAAGAAGTTCGCCGACGCCCTCACCGCGGGCCAGTAGACGGACCGGCCCGGCGCTCTACCCAGCGCCGGGCCGGTGTACGGGTCACTCGACCAGCTTGCCCTCGGTCGAGATGTCGTCGCGCATCAGCTTGCGGAGTTCGTCCGGGATCGGCGGGATCGCCTCACGCTCCACCGCTCCCGGCCCGGACCACACGAGGTTGACCTGCAGCGACTCGTCCAGGTGCGGGTAGTCGGACCGGTTGTGGCAGCCGCGGGACTCACGCCGTTCGAGCGCCGCGTCGAGGGTCGCCCGCGCGGCCAGCGCCGAGGACTTCAGGTCGAACGCGTGCGCCAGGTCCTGGTAGCCGGCGATGTCGGGGTGTACGCCGATCCGCGTCATCCGGTCCGCGAGGTCCGTCAGCTCCGACAGCCCGGCCTGCAGTCCTGCCTCGTCGCGCACCACACCGGCTCGCGTGGTCATCGTGTCGCGGAGGGCCCGCTGCAACGCCCGTACGTTCTCCGGACCATCACTCGCCAGCAGGTCGTCGACCTCGGCCCGCGCTTCGGCGACCGCCTCCGCGGATCGCTCCTGGGACTGGCGGCCGATCGAGTACTTCGCCGCTTCCTCGGCGACGATCCGGCCGAAGACCAGCAGTTCGATCAGTGAGTTGCCGCCCAGCCGGTTCGCGCCGTGCAGACCGCTGGCCGCTTCGCCGATCGCGTACAGCCCGTCGACACCGGTACCGTGATCCTCCGGGCGGACCCAGACGCCACCCATCGAGTAGTGCGCGGTTGGTGCGATCTCGATCGGCTGCTTGGTGATGTCGAGCATCTGGAGTTCGAGCAGCGTCTGGTAGACCCGCGGCAGCCGCCGCATGATCGTCTCTCGCGGCAGATGCGACACGTCGAGCCACACCCCGCCGTTCGGCGTACCGCGGCCCTCCTTGATCTCCGTGTACGCCGCCAGCGCGACCCGGTCCCGCGTCGACAGCTCCATCCGCTCGGCGTCGTACCGCGCCATGAATCGCTCCCCCAGGGCGTTCCGCAGCTGACCGCCCTCGCCTCGGGCGGCCTCGGACACCAGGGTGCCGGCGGCGTTCTCGGGCTCGAGCAGGCCGGACGGGTGGAACTGGACGAGCTCGGGGTCACGGATCTTGCCCCCGGCAAGGACCGCCAGGCGGAACGAGTCACCGGTGTTCTCGTCGCGACGGGACGACGTACGACGCCAGATGCGGGTGTGACCGCCCGCGGCGAGGATGACCGCGTCGGCGTGGATGACGTAGCGCCGCCCGGTGGTCAGGTCGAACCCGTAGGCGCCGAAGACGGTGTTGTCCCGCACCAGGATGCGGGTGACGTACACGGTGTCGAGGATCGGGACACCGAGCTGGACCGCGCGGTTGACCAGGGTCCGCTGGATCTCCAGGCCGGTGTAGTCGCCGGCGAACGCGGTTCGCCGGTACGTGTGGGCGCCGAAGAAGCGTTGTGAGATCCGGCCGTCGGCCTCACGGGCGAACGGCATGCCGTACCGCTCGAGATCCTCGATGCCACGGGCAGCACCCTCGGTGACGATCTGTACCGTGATCGGGTTCGCCAGCAGGTAGCTCTCCTGCAGCGTGTCGGCCGCGTGCTGCTGCCAGGTGTCCTCCGGGTCCATCGTGGCCAGCGCCGCGTTGATCCCGCCGGCGGCCAGCGACGTGTGGGCGTCCGACCGCGGGCGCTTTCCGAGGACGAGTACCTCGACGCCCTGCTCGGCCAGCTCGATCGCGGCCCGTAGACCGCCACCACCGGATCCGATCACCAGGACGGACGTGGCGATCTGCTGTTCGGTGGTACTCATCGGAATCTCCTCGCGTTCCAGGCGGTGGTCTCACCAGCTAGGACCACGCACGGCACCGATCTGTGACTGTCTGCTCAGTCACACCGCCTCGTCGTCGCGGTAGGCCAGATCGTCGTGGCGGAGGCGGTACAAGTTCAGACGCTGGTGGTGGTACTGATCCGTCTCGCCGATCGGCTCCATGCCGATCCGCTCGGCCGTCGCCACGGCGCGGGCGTTCTTCGGGCTGACCAGGGCGAACAGCTCCTCGACGTCCGCCTTGTGCATCGACCACCGGGCCAGCGCCTCCCCCGCCTCCGAGGCGTAGCCGTGCCCCCAGGCTGTCCGGGACAGCTGCCAGCCGATCTCGAGGTCCTCCCACGGCTCCAGCCGAAGCAGGGCCACGCCGCCGATCACCCGCCCGGTCGCGCGGAGTTCGACCGCCCAATGGCTGGCCGGTGCCACGTCCTTGGCCGCCCAGCCGTGCAGCACGTTCCGCATGGCCAGCACGTTCGGCACCCAGCTCATGGCCGGCGTCAGCCAGCGGGTCACCTGCTCGTCACCGTAGATGACCAGCGCGTCCGACACATCGGTGTCGCGCCACGCCCTGATCAGCAGTCGTTCGGTCTCGATCGTCGGCTTCATCTCACGCTCCTGGGCTCAGGGAACCGGTCGGCACAGCTATGACCGGGCAGGGGTGCCAGCTGTGACACCCCACGGAGACCACGGACTCGACCACGGACTTCCAGGGCGCGCCGACCACGGTCGTTCCGGGACGGTGTCAGTAGTCCTTCGCAAGCCCCCAGCGACGACTGAAGGAGCCCCGACGTGAGTACGCAGACCGCCACTCTCGATCAAGCGGTGTCGGACTTCGTCCGGCTCCGTCCACGTCTGTTCCGGGTCGCCTGCCGGATCGTCGGCAACGTGCACGAGGCCGAGGACATCGTCCAGGACGTCTGGCTGCGCTGGCAGCGCACCGACCGTGCCACGGTCGCCGACCCCGCGGCGTTCCTCGCCACCGCGACCTGCCGACTCGCCATCAACGTCGTCCAGTCCGCCCGGCACCGGCACGAGACGTACGTCGCCCCACGGCTGTCCGAGGAGACCAGGGAGGGCGGTGTCGATCCGCAGGCGGTGATCGAACGCCGTGAGGCCGTCGACCACGCCGTACGACTCCTCCTGGAGCGACTGTCACCCGCGGAACGCGCCACCTATGTACTCCGGGAAGGCTTCGAGTACCCGTACCGCGAGATTGCCGAGACGCTGCACATCGGAGCGCCGAACGCCAGGCAGCTCGTGAAGCGGGCCCGTGACCGGCTGTCGTCCGACCGCCGTCATCCGGTCACCCCCGCGGCACACGATCGGCTCCGTCGCGCCCTGGCGTCGGCGTCCAGCGCCGGCGAGCTGGCCGGCCTCGAACAACTCCTCACCGCCGACCTCGCCGCCCAGGCGAGTTGATGCCAACGCCCAGCAGATCGCGGACCTGAGACACCTCAGGAGTTCGCTGTCGTCGATCGGCGAAGGGCACTAGCCTCAGGTGAGGGGTGGTGGATTCGTGACGATCGGCGGGGCGGCGCAGGAGCTGCGCGGGCGGCGGGCTGAGTGTGCCCAGCTGGATCGGGTGGTGGCCGGAGTGCGTTCCGGCCAGGGTCAGGTCCTGGTCGTCCGGGGCGAGGCGGGCATCGGGAAGTCCGCATTGCTCGACTACCTGGCCGGCCACGCGGGTGACTGCCGGGTCGCCCGGGCGGCGGGCGTCGAGGCCGAGATGGAGCTTCCGTTCGCCGGCCTGCACCAGTTGTGCTTACCGTTGCTGGATCACACGGATCAGCTGCCCCGGCCACAGCGCGAGGCGCTCGCCGTCGCGTTCGGCCTCGAGGCAGGTGGCCCACCCGACCGGTTTCTGGTCGGCGCGGCGGCACTGAGCCTGCTGGCCGAGGCATCCGACGAGAAGCCCCTGCTGTGCGTGATCGACGACGCACAGTGGCTCGACCAAGCCTCGGCGCAGGCCCTGACGTTCGTCGGACGTCGCCTGTTCGCGGATCGTATCGGCCTGGTGTTCGCCGTCCGCGAGCCTGTGACCGGTCCTGAATGGCGCGGGCTCCCGGAGTTGATCGTCGGGCGGTTGTCGGACGCCGATGCGAGCGCGCTCCTCGAGTCCGTGGTTCCGGGGCGGCTGGACGAGCCCGTCCGGGATCGGATCGTGGCCGAGACCCGCGGAAACCCGCTCGCCCTCCTGGAGCTGCCGCGCGGTCTGACGGCTACCGAGCTGGCCGGTGGGTTCGAGCGGCCGGACGCCCGGCCGCTCGCGAGCCAGATCGAGCAGAACTTCACCCAGCGGCTGCGGGCGCTTCCGGCGGAGACGCAGAAGCTGCTCCTCACCGCCGCAGCCGAGCCGGTCGGCGACGTACCGCTGCTGCTCCGGGCGCTCGGGATTCTCGGGATCCCGGTGAGTGCTGCCGGGCCGGCAGAGACGGCCGGGCTGTTCGAGATCGGTCGCCGGGTGCGGTTCCGGCATCCGTTGGTGCGATCGGCGTCGTACCGGGCAGCGACCTGGGCCGATCGTCGCGAGGTCCACCAAGCCATCGCCGAGGCGATCGACCCTGGTCACGATCCCGACCGGCGCGCCTGGCACCGCGCCAACGGAGCGGACGGACCGGACGAGGACATCGCCGCCGAACTCATCAGTTCCGCCGACCGGGCACAGCGTCGCGGCGGTGTCGCGGCCACGGCCGCGTTCCTGCAGCGAGCGACCGACCTGACTCCGGACCCGGCCCTGCGTGCGCAACGTGCCCTCGCCGCGGCCCAGGTCACCCTCGGCGCCGGTGCGTTCGAGACTGCGCTGAAACTGCTCGTCACCGCCGACGAGGTTTCGGTCAGCGCTCTCCACTCTGCTCAGGTGAACCTGCTCCGGGCACAGATCGGGTTCGCCTCCGGTCACACTGCGGACTCCGCCCACCTGCTGCTGGAGGCCGCCCGGCGATTCGAACCGCTGGATGCCGACCTTGCCCGCGACACGTACCTCGACGCGATGACGGCGGCGATGTTCGCCGGCCGCCTCGCCCCGGGCTCCCCACAGACCGATGTGTCGCGGGCCGCTCGCGCGGCACCACCGCCGACGAAGCGCCGCAAGCATGACCTGCTGCTGGAGACCGAGGCGGTCATGTTCACGGACGGGTACGCGGCAGCGGTCCCGTTGGCTCGGGAAGCGCTCCGGGCATTCGCCGACGAGCAGCTCGCCGAGCCGGGCGATCAGCGGTGGTTGTGGCTGGCATCGCGTACCGCGGTGGATCTGTGGGACGACGAGTACTGGGATGTGCTCACCGCCCGGCACATCCGGATCGCGCGTGAGTTCGGCGATCTCGCCGGGCTTCCGCTGGTGCTGAACTCGCGAGTGTTCCTGCACCTGTTCGCCGGGCAGTTCGCGGCGGCCACCTCGCTCGTGGCCGAGATCCGGACGATCTCCGACGCGACCGGGCTCGGCCTGGCGCCGTACGGCACGCTCGGGCTGACGGTCTGGCGGGGTGATGTCGCCAAGGCGACTCCGCTGATCGCGGCGAGTCTGGAGGATGTGCGGGCACGCGGCGAAGGCGGCGGGATGTCCTTCACCCAGTGGGCCGGCTCGTTCCTGATGAACGGACTCGCTCGCTATCCGGAAGCGCTCGAGTTCGCCCGAGCCGCCGCCGAGGACCCGAAGGACCTCGGCGTGGCCAACTGGGCCCTGCCGGAACTGGTCGAGTCCGCGACCCGGTGCGACCGGACCGACCTGGCCTCGGACGCTCTCGACCGGCTGTCGGGGATGGCGCGTGCCAGCGGCACCAACTGGGCCCTCGGTTTGCTCGCCCGCTCGCGCGCGCTGATGGCGACTGGGCAGGAGTCCGACTACGAGGAGGCCATCGCGCTCCTCGGCCGGACCCGCGCCCGGGTGGATCTCGCCCGGACCCATCTGCTGTACGGCGAACGGCTGCGGCGGGAGGGTCGTCGCCAGGACGCTCGCACCCAGCTCCGGACGGCGTACGAGATGTTCACCGCAGCCGGCGCCGACGTCTTCGTCGAGCGGACGCGCGGCGAGCTCGCGGCCACCGGCGAGGTCGTCAACGGCGTAACGCGCCGCGCCGGCGACGGCCTGACCGCACAGGAGGCCCACATCGCCGAACTGGCCGGCACCGGCCTCACCAACGCCGAGATCGGCGCCAAGCTCTTCCTCAGCCAGCACACCGTCGAGTGGCACCTCCGCAAGGTCTTCACCAAACTAGGCATAACCTCCCGCCGCCAACTCCGCCCCACCCCCGACCCCGGCCTCACCGGCTAGCCACTTCGCCCTGAGCCCGACCTAGTGCACAGCTCAACCACGAATCGCCTCCAGAAACGGTTGCCGGGTGCACAAAGTGCTGGTCGCGCCCGTCGGGACCACGACGGAAGATCTATTTCGTGCGCGATGTAGCTGTGGCCGAGGTACGCCGCCACACTCATGCACGTCGTGGCGTCGACGCAGTTCTCAGCCTTGGATCAGAGCGAGTGCTCCCAGGGCTACGATCAGCGCACCGAACACGACGGACAGGGTCAGTACACCTTTGTACTGCGCGACTGCCATCGCCCGGTCTTGTTCCCTGTAGAAGCTCAGTTTCCGCACTCCGTCGACCATCGGATCGACATACCGGTCACGCCTCAGGACAAGTGATGCCGCGATCAAGGCGAGGCCAGTAGCCATGAGGACCACCGAGGTTGAGACGGTTTTCCGGAGGGAAAGTTGCACCTGGCGACTGGAAGTTTCCGGAAAGGGCGGAAACGATGGCCGGCGGGCTGAGGAGGCTGCGGGCGGGGGGCGGTGGGTATGTCACAAATGGGTGGGCTGCCCTGTCTTAGTTGGTGAGGGATCTACTAAGGAGACAATCGGTGCGCAGGATCGTTGTGGTGGGCGGTGGGTACGCCGGGTTCTATGCGGCGTGGAAGCTGGAGAAGAAGCTGCGGCGGGGTGAGGCTGAGGTGGTCGTGATCGATCCGCGGCCGTACATGACGTACCAGCCGTTCCTGCCCGAGGTGCTGTCCGGGTCGGTCGAGGCTCGGCACGCGGCGATCTCGCTGCGGCGGAACCTGCATCACACCAAGCTCATCGCCGGATCGGTGACCAGGGTCGAGCATGCCCGGCGCACGGTGACGATCCAGCCGGTCAAGGGGCCCGAGTACGAGCTCGAGTACGACGTCATCGCGGTGACCGCCGGTGCGGTCACCCGGACGTTCGACCTGCCCGGTGTCGCCGACCGCGCGATCGGCATGAAGCACGTGGAGGAGGCAGTCGCGATTCGCGACCGGCTGCTCACCGCCTTCGACGAGGCGTCCGTGCTCCCGCCCGGGCCGGAGCGGAGGCGGCTCCTGACCGTGACGTTCGTGGGCGGCGGCTTCGCCGGGGTCGAGGGCTTCGGTGAGCTCCTGTCGCTGGCCAACGCCCTGCTCAAGAAGTACCGGGAGCTGACCCGCGACGATCTGGCCTTCCACCTGGTCGAGGCGACCCAGCGGATCCTGCCCGAGGTCACCGACGGGCCCAGGAAGTGGGTGCGTTCGCTGCTCGAACGGCGTGGCGCACACCTCCACCTCGACACCACCCTCGTGTCGGCCGAGGACGGCCACGTGATCCTGTCGGACGGGACGGAGTACGACACGGAGCTGCTCGTCTGGACGGCCGGCAACGCCGCGACCCGACTGGTGCGCGGCCACACCGACCTGCCGGTGACGGATCGTGGTCTGATCCAGACGCGCGCCGATCTGCGGGTCGGCACCGAGACCGAGGTGATCCCGGACGCCTGGGCAGCCGGCGACGACGCCGCCGTCCCGGACCTCGCCTCCCCGGTCCCCGGCGCGTTCACCGTGCCCAACGCGCAGAACGCCGTACGCCAGGGGAAGCGGCTGGCGAAGAACCTGCTGGCGTCGCTGCGTGGCCGCGAACCGAAGAAGTACATCCACCACACGCTGGGGGCCGTTGCGACCCTGGGCCTGGGCACCGGGATCTTCCAGTTCCGCTGGATCGTCGTCAGGGGCTTCCTCGCCTGGCTCATGCACCGCGGCTACCACGTTCTGGCCGTCCCGACCTGGGACCGCAAGATGCGCGTGCTGTCCGTCTGGCTCGCCGCCGCGATCCATGGCCGCGACATCGTCTCGCTGGCGTCGGTCCAACGGCCTCGGGACGCTTTCGTGAACGAGGCATCGCTGCCCAAGTTAAGTTTGGCGGATGTTCACAGTGGAGGAACGCCTGCGGTTGCGGAACCGGCTGATCGAAGCAGCTGAGCACGACGACCGGATCGCCGGTGCCGCACTGACCGGTTCGGCGGCCGCCGGCGCCGAGGACGAGTGGTCGGACATCGACCTCGCTTTCGGACTGGCGGACGGAGCCGATCAGGCCGCCGTACTCGACGACTGGACCGGCCGGATGTACGGCGACCACGACTGCGTGGACCACCTGGACATGCGGGTGCGCGGGACGACCTACCGGGTCTTCCTGCTGCGGAACACCCTTCAGGTGGATATCGCGTTCGCGCCCGCGGGCGAGTTCGGCGCGCTCGGTCCGGCGTTCGCGCTGCTGTTCGGCGAGGCGAGCGAGCAGCAGCCGTTCGCCGAAGCCGCGGCGAAGGACCTGATTGGCATGGCCTGGCTGTACGCGCGGCACGCCCACTCCAGCATTGCCCGCGGCAAGGACTGGCAGGCCGAGTACATGATCAGCGGCCTCCGCGATCACCTGCTCGCGTTGATGTGCCTCCGCCACGGCGTGCCGACATCGCAGGGCCGCGGCTTCCACCTGTTGCCGGAGGCAATCACCAAACCGGTCGAGGACACACTCGTCCGCTCCCTTGACACCGGCGAGCTGACCCGTGCGTTCGGCGCATCGATCGAGGTACTGCTGCCCGAGATCGAGGCCGCGGATCCCGAGCTGGCCAAGAAGCTCGCCGGTCCGCTCAGGGCGCTGGCTACACCACGGTGAGCACCTCGGCGTAGTGGCACGCCGCCGGATGCCCCTGACCACGGTCGGTCAGCGCCGGCGTCTCCTCCACGCACAGACGCTGCTCGGCCTCTGTCAGTACGGCGAACTTCGGGCAACGGGTGCGGAAGCGGCAACCGCTCGGCGGACTCACCGGGTTGGGGACGTCACCGCTGATGACGATCCGCTCCCGGGCCCGGATCCGTTCCCGGCGTGGATCCGGCAGCGGGATCGCGGAGATCAGCGCCTGCGTGTACGGGTGGGCCGGACGGTCGAACAGCTCGTCCCGGTTGCCGATCTCAACGATCTGGCCGAGGTACATCACCGCGACCCGATCGGCGATGTGTCGCACCACCGACAGGTCGTGGGCGACGAACAAGTACGCCAGCCCGAGTTCCTGCTGCAGGTCTTCGAGCAGGTTGACGACGCCCGCCTGGATCGACACATCCAAGGCCGATACCGGCTCGTCCAGCACGAGCAGATCGGGGCGCAGGGCAAGGGCTCGCGCGATGCCGACTCGTTGCCGTTGGCCACCAGAGAACTCGTGCGGGTACCGGTTACCGTGCTCGGGGTTCAGTCCGACGGTTGCGAGCAGTTCGCGCACGCGGGCCGGCCCTTCGGCGTCGTACCGGCCGTGGATGCGCAGCGGTTCCGCGATCGCATCCGTCACGGTCATCCGCGGATCGAGGGAGGCGTACGGGTCCTGGAAGACGATCTGCAGCCGTTGCCGGAGCTTGCGCATCCGGGCCGAGCCGACCGCGCCGAGGTCCTCGCCGTCGAACACCACCTTGCCCGCCGTCGCGGGTTGCAGGTTGAGGACGGCGCGACCGGTGGTCGACTTGCCGCAGCCCGACTCGCCGACCAGGCCCAAGGTCTCACCACGATGCAGGTCGAAGGAGATGTCGCAGACGGCATGTACGTCGCCGTTGCGACGGCGGAGCACTCCCTTGCTCCGGATGGGATAGTGCTTGACCAGGTTCTGCACGGACAGCAGCGGCTGCTCGCTCATCGGGTTCCTCCCGTACTGTCCAGCGACGTCTGAGCGAACACGTCCTCCGGTCGCCTTCCTTCGAGATCATTGGAGAAGTGGCACGCCGCGAAATGATCGGTCGCGCCGACCGCGAGGAGGTCGGGCTCGTCGGTGTCACAGATCTCCGCCTGCATCGGGCATCGCGGCGCGAACGGGCAGCCTGGCGGCAGATCGAGCAGGGACGGCGGTGCACCCGTGATCGGGACCAGACGCTCCGACCGCCCGTCCAGTCGTGGCAGGCTGCCGATCAGTCCGAGCGTGTACGGCATCCGTGGCGCGTAGTAGATGTCGTCGACACCACCGAGCTCGACCGGGCGTCCGGCGTACATCACCAGGACACGGTCTGCCGATCCGGCGACGACGCCGAGGTCGTGGGTGATCAGGACCATCGCGGCGTCGGTGGCGGCCCGGGCGGTCTCCAGCGCTTGCAGGACTTGGGCTTGAACGGTGACGTCGAGGGCCGTGGTCGGCTCGTCGGCGATGATCACGTCCGGGTCGTTCGCCATCGCGGTCGCGATCACCACTCGTTGCCGCATGCCGCCGGAGAACTCGTGCGGGAAGTCGCGGGCCCGTTCCCGTGGGCGGGGGATCTGCATCGCCGCGAGCAGGTCGACGGCCCGCTCGCGTGCCTCCGCCGCGCTGACGTCGTTGTGCGCGCGGACGGCCTCGGCGATCTGGTCGCCGACCGGGTAGACCGGGTTCAGCGACGTCATCGGGTCCTGGAACACCATCGCGATCCGGCCGCCGCGGATCCGCTGCAACTCCTTGTCCGGGGCACCGATCAGCTCCTGCCCGCGGTACCGGACCGAGCCGCCGACCCGGGCCGAGGCCGGCAGCAGGCCCATCACCGCCATCGAGGTGACCGACTTGCCCGAGCCAGACTCGCCGACGATGCCGAGCACCTCGCCGCGGCGCAACGCGTAGCTGACGCCGCGGACCGCACGGACCAGGCCGTCCTCGGTCAGGAACGACACGGTGAGGTCCTCGACCTCGAGCACAGTCTCGCGGTCAGAGCTGGGCTTGACGGTGAACTCGCTCACTGACGCACCTTCCGCTGGGTCGGATCGAACGCGTCCCGCAGTCCGTCGCCGATGAAGTTGATGGTGAGCGCGATCAGCACAATGAACGCGCCCGGGAAGTAGAACAGCCAGGGCCGCGTACTCACCGCGGTGTCGGCCTCACTGACGAGCAGGCCGAGCGAGGTGTCCGGCGGCTGCACGCCGAGACCGAGGAACGACAGTGCCGTCTCGACGAGGATCGCCGCCGCGACCAGGATCGTGACGTTGACGATGATCGGACCGAGTGCGTTCGGGATCAGATGCCGGAAGATGATCCAGCGGTCGGTCGCGCCGAGTGCCCGGCTGGCCTCGACGTACTCCTTCTCCCGCAGTGACAGGACGACGCCGCGCACCACCCGGGAGACGTAGGCCCACTGGAGAGCAGCGATCACCAGCGCGACGAACCACCACGAGCCTGAGGTCGCCCGGGTCAGTACTGCGGCGACCGCCAGCAACGGAAGGGTCAGGACCAAGTCGGCGATGCGCATCATGATGCTGTCGGTCACACCGCGGTAGTAGCCGGAGAAGGCACCCCACAGCGTGCCGAACAGTCCTGCCAGCAAAGCGATCAGCAACGCGATCTCGATCGATCGTTGGGTGCCCCGCAGTACCTGCGCGAAGGTGTCGTGACCCAGGTTGTCGGTGCCGAACGGATGCTGGGCCGACGGTGGCACGGATGCCGCCGGCGTGATGTCGGCGTACCCGTAGCGCCAGACCGCGCCACCCACGAAGGCCAGCAGCACGATCGCGACGAACAGGACCAGACTGATCACGGCCGCCTTGTGCCGGAGGAATCGGCGCAGGACCAACTCGCGCTGGCTGCGCTGCCTGACGGTGCTGACCGGCCGGGTGGTGGGTGCGGCGACGGTCGAGAGATGCTCACTCATAGCGGATCCGTGGGTCGAGGAGGGCGTACAGCAGGTCGGCGATCAGGTTGAAGACGATGACGGCGACCGCGACCACGAGCAGCCACGCCAGTACGGCGTACGCGTCGCGTTCGTTGACCGAGCTGACCAGGAAGTCGCCGAGTCCACGCCACTGGAACACGGTCTCGGTGATCACCGCCCCCGAGATCAGGGCGGCGAAGTCGAGCGCGGTGATCGTCACCATCGGGATCAGTGCGGTCCGCAGCGCGTGTTTGACCACCACCCGGCGTCGCGAGAGCCCCTTCGCCCGGGCGAACAGGACGTAGTCGCTGTTCAGTACGTCGAGCATCGAGGCCCGCTGGAAGCGGCTCCACGCACCGAACGAGATCAGCGCCAGCGAGATGGTCGGCAGCACCAGGTGGCCTGCCGCATCGGTGAGATGGGCCCACGTCCCGCCCTCCACGATGACCGATCTCTCGCCGATCGTGGAGACGACCTGCCGGCCGACCAGATTGTTCAACGAGATCCCACCCTGCTTGAGCAGCACGGCGAACCAGAACGACGGCATCGACAGGAACAGGAATGCGGCGAAGGTGAAGCCGTAGTCGATCCCGGAGTACTGCTTCACCGCACTGACGACGCCGACGAACACTGCCAGCAGCAGCGCGAGAACGACGGCGACCGCGATCAGCCGCAGCGTGACACCGAACCGGGCGACGATCTCGTGGCCGATGTCGACGTTCGTGCGGACCGACGGCCCGAAGTCGCCGTGCACCACCCCGGTGATCCAGGTCCAATAGCGCTGCAGGACAGGCTGATCCAGATGCAGGCGCTCCGCCTCGACCGCGACGACCTGCGGCGACGGTGGCGGGTTGCGTCCCTTCAGGTTCGCCAGCGGATCCCCTGACAGCGTGACGAGCAGGAACACGATGAACGTCGACGCGATGATCACCGGGATCGAGACCAGCAACCGGCGAATGGTGTAGGTCAGCACGTCGGCCTACCGCGCCGCAGTGATCGCGTCGAACACGGCGGTCGCACTCGGGTCGAGTTGGGCCTGCGTCGTCTGGTCGTTCCCGAGCAGCACCACCGCGATCCCGTCGTCGGGGAACAACGCATGCATTGCGTGGAAGCCGCCGACCGTACCGTTGTGCCAGATGAGCGGTTTGCCTGCGTACGTCTGGGCGACCCATCCACACGCGTAACTGCCGAGGTTCGGCGTGAACATCAGCCGTAGCGTCTCGGCCCGGAACAACCCCGGCCGCAACAGCGCCGCATCCCATCGCGCGAGGTCTTCCGCGGTCCCCGTGATTCCACCCGCGCCCAGCATCCACGGCAGGTTCCACTGGTACGCCCGGTGTACGCCGTCCCCCTCGGCGTAGTAGCCGAGGGCAACGTCCCGGCTGCCCAGCGCCGGGTAGCTCTGCCTGGTGTCGCGCATCCGCAGTGGCCGGAAGAACGACTGCGCGAGGTACTCCCCCAGCGTCATCCGGGTCACCTCCTGCACGACCAGCCCCAGCAGGAGGTAGTTGGTGTTGCTGTAGGCGTACTGCGATCCCGGTGGGAACTGCAGCGGCAGGGTCTGCAGTTTCGCCACCACCTCCGAGTGATCACGCTCGCCGCTCGCGACAAAGGCCCCGTACGCCGGTTCGAACAGCGGGAACTGGTTGTAGTCGATGATGCCGCTGACCTGCTGCAGGAGTTGCAACAGCGTGATCGCGGCCCCGCGTGGATAACCAGGCAGGTACTTGCCGAGGGGATCGTGGACGGAGAGCTTGCCGCGTTCGTGCAGCCGCAGTACGGCGGCCGAGGTGAAGCCCTTGCTGATCGAGCCAAGGTTGTAGATCGTGCCGCCGGTCGCCGGGCGCCGGCCCCGGGACAGGTGCAGCCGGTCGTCCAGCTGCTCGACCTCGAAGAAGTCCTCGCCGGTGAACACGTCGGGCCTGCCACGGTCGCGCAGGCCGTAACCCTTCGTGAAGATCGTGCGGCCGTGCTTGCTCACCGCCACGGTGATGCCGACGCCGGGCGGCTGGATCGCCGCCACGATCTCGTCGATCCGCTGGATCGTCCCGCGGGCGGACCCCGTTGCCGCCTCGGCCGGCGCCGTCAGACTCGCCGCGGCGACGCCGGCCAAGGACGCCGTCAGGAGCGTCCGTCTCGAGGGTGTGCTCGCCATTCCCGACCTCCGTGTCGTCGTCCGGACCTCGCAGCCCAGTGCAGCCGGTGGGTCCAGGTCGGCTCTTCGTTGTATCGCACACAAGATCGGCTCCGACTTCGGCCGATTGGACGAGTACCGCGGCCGTCGCAGCGGCTCAGGATGCTCGCATGTCGACGACTCTGATCATTCGAGGCGGTACTGTCCACGACGGCACCGGCGGCCCCGGCCGGGCCGCCGATGTCGTGATCGAGAACGACCGCATCGTCGCGATCGGGCCCGGCCTGGCCCGCGACGACCAGGACGCCGAGGTCCTGGACGCGACCGGTCTGGCGGTCGCTCCGGGCTTCGTGAACGTCCTGAGTCACTCCTACTTCACCCTCGAACGCGACGGCCGCGGACTGTCCGACCTGTACCAGGGCGTCACCACGCAGATCTTCGGCGAGGGGATCTCGATCGGCCCGTTCACCCCGGAGATCCGGGCCGAGCTCGAGGCCACCCGCGATGCGGGCGACCCCGAACTGGTCTGGGACCGGCTGTCGGAGTTCCTCGCCCACCTCGAGACCAAGGGCGTCGTCCAGAACGTCGCCAGCTTCGTGGGAGCGCACAACCTGCGGATGATCGGCGCCGGCGCGGACGACCGCCCGATGACCGCGGCCGAACTGGCGAACGTCACCGGCATCCTGGACGAGGAACTCGCCGACGGCGCCCTGGGTATCGGCTCCGCCCTCATCTACCCACCCGGCTGCTTCGCCTCGACCGACGAGCTGGTTGCCCTGTCCACGGTCATCGCCAAGCGGGGTGGCATGTACATCTCGCACATGCGCAGCGAGGGTGACCATTTCCTCGAGGCCGTCGACGAGCTGATCGAGATCGGCCGCCGCGCCGGAGTCCACGCGGAGATCTACCACCTCAAGGCGGCGGGACGGCACAACTGGCCGAAGATGGCGCAGGCGATCGAGCGTGTCGAGGCGGCCCGCGCGACCGGCCAGCCGGTCAGCGCGGACATCTATCCGTACCTGGCCGGTCAGACCTCGCTGGGGGCATCGATCCCGCCGGACTTCCACGACGGTGGCCATGAGGCGCTCGCCGCACGCCTGGCCGACCCCGCCGAGAGGGCCCGGATCCGGGAGGCGGTCGTGACGCCGTCCCCACGCTGGGAGAACCTCTACCTCGCCGCCGGCGGCGCCGACGGCGTGATGCTCCTCCCCGATCCGAAGGGCCCGGCCGCGAAGTACCGCGGACTCAGCCTGCGGCAGGCGGCCGAGGCCGACAGCCAGGATCCGGTCGAGATGCTCTGCCGCCTGGTCGAGCAGGAACCGTCGCTGAGTGCGATGTACTTCATGATGGACGAGGACGTGCTGCGCAGCGCGCTCCGCAATCCCTGGGTCTCGGTCGGTTCGGACGCGCAGACGTTCGCGACCGAGGCGCCGTACTCGGACGCTGCGACGCATCCGCGCTCCTACGGCACGTTCGCCCGCATCCTCGGCCGGTACGTCCGCGAGGAGTCGCTGCTGAGCCTGCCCGAAGCGGTCCGCCGGATGACCAGTCTCCCGGCCGGCAACCTGGGTCTGCGCAATCGCGGCGTGCTTGCTCCGGGCAACTATGCGGACGTGATCGCGTTCGACGCCGGTACCGTCGCCGACCGGGCGACGTACGAGGAACCGCACCAGTACGCCGTCGGCATGCGGCACGTCGTCGTCAACGGGACGGTCGCGCTCGCCGGCGGCGTACCCACCGGCAACCTGCCCGGCCGCGCGCTGCGCCGTGGCCAGTAGCCCCGCGAAGGAGAAGGCATGAAGGAACAGCTGGAGCAGGTGCTCGGGCCTGTGCATGCGCAGGCCTGGGTGCACGCGGTAGACCTCACCACCGGCAAGGAGACCGGGTCCGGCGAGGACACCGCGGTGGTACTGGCGAGCGTGTTCAAGGTTCCCGTACTGGTGGAGTTGTTCCGCCGGTTCGGCGACGGCCGGCTCGATCCGGCGACGCGGATGGATGTACCGGTCGACGGTCGCTCGGCCGGGCCGACCGGGTTGTCGGTGATGGCCGGCCCGATCGAGCTGTCGCTGCGCGATCTGGCGTACTGGATGATGAGCGTCAGCGACAACGCGGCCACCGACATCCTCGTCAACCTGCTCGGCACCGAGTCGATCAACGCGACCGTGCGCGAGCTCGGACTGACCGCGACCCGGGTCGACGGCACCTGCGACGACATCTACCAGACCATCTACGCTGACATCCCGGACACCGACGAGCTCGAACTGGAGGCCTGGCGAGCCGCCCGGGCGATCGATCCCGCGCGCACCCTGCAGGCCTCGACGCCACGCGACATCACCAGACTGCTCGCCGCGATCTGGAACGACGAGGCAGCGCCTCCCGAGCAGTGCGCGGAGATGCGTCGCATTCTCGCGGGGCAAGCCTGGCCGCACCGACTCCGCAGCGCGTTCACCGAGACGGGCACGATCGTCAGCGCCAAGACCGGCACGCTCCGGTTCTGGCGGAACGAGGCAGGCGTCGTCCGAACTCCCGACGGAAGCCGGTATGCCGTCGCGTCGTTCGTCCGGACCGACGACCCGGACTACCGTCTCCCCGCGGTCGACGCGGCAGTGGGATCCGTCGCGCGAATCCTCGTCGACAATCTCAGGTCGGTCCCGACCACGCTCCGTACGCCGGTCACCGCGACCGCGTCGACCCCGGACGAGATCCGCGCGTACGCCGGAGAGCTCGGCGCCGAGATCTGGTTGCACGCGCGTGACCTCGCCACCGGCCGGACGGTCGGCGTCGACGCGGAGACGCCGGTGGTCACCGCCTCGGTTCTGAAGGTCCCGGTGGCGCTCGAACTCGCGCGCCAGGCCGTGGCCGGCGAGGTGGATCTGGCCGGACGGATCACGGTGCCGACCGAGGGCCTCGTCGCTTCGCCGTACGGGCTGGCCATGCACCGCGATCCGGCGCTCATCTCCTACGACGACCTCGCCCTGCTGATGATGGTGATCAGCGACAACGTGGCCACTGATCTCGTGATCGATCGGGTCGGCAAGGACCGTGTGGCCGCACTGCTGGCCGAGCTCGGGTTGCCGGGGACCGCCGTACCGCAGAACTGTGCGGAGATCCTGGCGTCGATCGAGGCCGACCTCGCGATCAGCTACACCGACGACGAACGCGAGCTGGCCGACGTACCGGTGGAGCAGTTGCGTGCGCTGCGGGCACTCGATCCGGCCGGGACCTGCCGGACGACACCGGACGAGATCACCAGTCTGCTGGCCGGCATCTGGCGCGACGAGGCCGCCGACCCGGAGGCCTGTGCGCTGGTGCGCGGCTGGATGGGCAAGCAGGTCTGGCCGCATCGGCTGAGCAGCGGGTTCCCCGGTGACGAGGTCACGGTCAGCGGCAAGACGGGCACGCTGCCGCTCGTCCGCAACGAGGTCGGCGTGGTCGAGTTCCCCGACGGCGGCCGGTACGCCGTGGGCGTCTTCACCCGGGCCGCCGATCCGGCTCCCAATGCCCCGCAGTTCGACGGGCTGATCGGCTGGGCGGCCGCGCAGGCCGTGGCCCAGCTGCGTTCCTGACCCTTCTCATCCCCTGGAGCCGACATGGCTTTGCGAACCGCAGTCGTGGCCGCCGCTGGTGCCGCCGCACTGCTGCTGGCCGCGTGCAGCGGCGGTGGCGGTACGACGACCTCCGGCGACGGCCGCGTGTCCGATCCGCTCAACACCGCGAACACCGCCACCGTACGATCCGGCGGCACCGTGACCTACACGATCACCTACCCGATCTCGAACTGGAACGTGCTGAACTCCGGCGGCGCGACGTACTCGGTGCTGGACATCTCCAGCGTGCTGCTGCCAGGCGTGTTCCTGATTCAGCCGGACGGATCGCTGGCCCCGAACGAGCCGGTCGCCACGAAGGTCGAGAAGGTCGCCGATTCACCGCAGACGATCCGCTACACGATCAACCCGAAGGCGGTCTGGTCCGACGGTACGCCGATCTCGGCCGACGACTTCGCCTACACCTGGCGGGTGCTCGACCCGCGCCAGTGCCCGAAGTGCCAGGCGTCCAACACGGCCGGGTACGACCGGATCAAGTCGGTCACCGGGTCGAACGGCGGCAAGACGGTGACGGTCGTGTTCGACCAGTCGTACGTCGACTGGAAGGCACTGTTCTCCCCGATCCTGCCGGCGCACGTGGCCGCGACGTACGGGTCGGTGACGACGCCGGCCGGGCTGGAGAAGAGCTTCAACGAGGGGTTCGCGAAGAACGTGCCGAAGTTCTCGGCCGGGCCGTTCAAGATCCAGGAGTACACCTCGGACGGTTCGGTGGTGATGGTCCGCAACGACAAGTGGTACGGCAAGGCACCGAACCTCGACAAGCTCGTGTTCCGCCTGATCACCGACGTCTCACAGCAGCCGACCTCACTGGCGAACGGCGAGGTCGACGTGATCTACCCGAACCCGCAGGTCGACATCGTCCAGCAGGTCGACGACCTGCCCGGGGTGAAGTACCAGGTCACGCCCGGCGCGTCGGTCCATCAGGTCTGGCTCAACCTGAACGCACCGACGCTGAAGAACATCGCGCTGCGGAAGGCGATCATCCAGGCCGTCAACGTGCAGGGCGTGATCGACAAGACGATCGGGCAGTTCGACCCCACCGCCAAACCGTTGCGCAGTCACCTCTTCATCGAGGGCTATCCGGGCTACTCGGACGTGGATACGGCGAACGAGTACGGCATCGGCGACGTGGAGAAGGCCAAGAAGACCCTGACCGATGCCGGCTACACCGGAGTCGGGTCGAAGGTCGTCGCGCCGGACGGTACGCCGGTGCCGACGCTGCGGTTCATCGTTCAGGCCGGTGACAAGCTCCGTGCCAGCGAGGCGCAACTGGTGCAGGCGGCGGTCGCGCCGCTGGGCATCCAGGTCAAGTCCACCCCGGTGCCGAACACGATCGACGGAGTCCAGGCCGGCAACTGGGACCTGACCGTGGGCACCGTGACGCAGTCACCGTTCTCGGCCACCAGCAACATCCCCTACTACCTGAGCTGTCCCGCAGGGGTCACCTTCTGCAGGTTCAACCTGGGCAACTACGGCAACCCGAAGGTGGACAAACTGCTGAACGCGGCACTGTCCGCGACCAGCGCCGACGCCGCGACGAAGGATCTGCAGGAGGCCGACAAGATCGTGTCCTCGGACTACGCGATCCTGCCGCTCTACCAGAACCGGTCGTTCCTGGCCTACAGCGCGAAGGTCGGCAACATCCGGGAGAACAGCCTTGCGTTCCCGACCTACAACACCGAGCAGTGGGGACTGCTGGACGGCTCATGACGACCACCGCGGAAGGACGACCCCGATGCACGACCTGATGCTGGCAGATCTCGAGCGGCTGATCTGCTGCGAGTCGCCGTCGTCAGACCTCGACGCCCTGCACCGCTGCGCGGATGTCCTGACCGGCATAGGTACGACGTACCTCGGCCAGGCACCGGTCCGGACGGAGGCCGGCGGCCGACCGGTCCTCCGGTTCGGACCGGCCGACCCGGCCGTCCTGCTGCTCGGGCACCTGGACACGGTCCACCCGATCGGCACGCTCGAGCAGACGCCGTACCGAGTGATCGACGGGCGCGTCTACGGGCCTGGCGTGTTCGACATGAAGGTGGGACTGGTGCAGGCCGTGCATGCGATGGCTGCTTGCACTGCCCGCGACGACGTGGGCCTGCTGGTCACCGCGGACGAGGAGCTGGGCTCCCCGGCCAGCCGTGAGGTGATCGAGTCGGCGGCTGCGCGGAGTCGCGCCGTACTGGTGCTCGAGGCAAGCGTCGACGGCAGGCTCAAGACGGCTCGGAAGGGTGTGTCCACCTACGAGTTGCAGTTCACCGGGCGGGCGGCACATGCCGGCCTCGAGCCGGAGAAAGGTGCCAATACGAGCCTGGCGCTCGCGCAGGCGATCCTCGCGGTCAGCGATCTCGCCGACACCTCGGTCGGGACCACCGTCACTCCGACGGTGGCCCGGTCGGGCGTGACGATCAACACCGTTCCGGACACCGCGTCCGTCGCGATCGATGTGCGGGCCGCGAGCAAGGACGAGCAGGAACGGGTGGACAAGGCGATCCGGGCCCTGCCGAGCCCGGTCGACGGCGTGTCGATCGCGGTATTGGGCGGGATCAATCGCCCACCGCTGGAAGAGAGCCTGTCGGCGGAGCTGTTCGCACTCGCACAGGACGTTGCCGGTGAGCTCGGTCTGCCACCGTTGGAAGGGGCTCACGTGGGCGGCGGGTCGGACGGAAACTTCACCGCCGGACTCGGGATCCCGACACTTGACGGACTAGGCGCCGTGGGCAACGGTGCGCACACGGTCCACGAGTGGGCCGACGTCGCCGCGCTCGGCGAACGCACGCGGCTGCTGACGGGATTGATCGACCGTATCGCCGCCGGAGCGCGCGGATGACGGCCGTGCTCGAGGCCGAGGTGCGCGAGGCCCGGAAGGTGGCCGATGCGGTCGCCCGGGCCCGCGACCTCACCATTCGCGAGCTGCACGAGCCGATCGAGCATCGCGATGCGGAACGCCTCCTCGGGCGAGTATGGCGCACCGGCCCGGCCAGCCCACCGGTGTCGGGCGACCTGATGCGCGCCCTGTCGCATGCCGGTGCGTACGTCGCGGGCGCCTTCCTGGACGGCGAACTGGTCGGTGTCACCGCGGCATTCCTGGCCAACCGTCCCGGCTCGTCCGCCGAGCTGCACTCGCACATCACCGGCGTCGTGTCCGAGGTTCGCGGCCGGCAGGTCGGCTGGGCGTTGAAGCTGCACCAGCGGGCCTGGTCGCTGGAACGCGGGATCGAGTCGATCGCGTGGACCTTCGACCCGCTCGTCCGCCGCAACGCGTACTTCAACCTGACCAAGCTCGGCGCGCACGTGGTGTCGTACCTGGTCGACTTCTACGGCGAGATGGCCGACGGCGTCAACGCCGGTCAGGGCAGCGACCGGCTCCTGGTGCGCTGGCCGCTGCGGGCTCCCGACGTCATCGCGGCCGCGGCGGGCCATCACCTCGAGACACCTGTGGCAGCGGGCGCGACGATCCTCGACTCCGACGGTGACGGGCGACCGCGCCGGCTGGCGATGCCGGACGGGCCGACGATCCGGTGCGCCGTACCGGCCGACATCGAGGGAATGCGGTTGGACGACCCAGCGCTCGCGCAGGTCTGGCGAATGGAGGTCCGGGCGGCGTTCCAGGAGGTAATGGCGAGCGGGGCCCGGGTGGCCGGAGTGACGAAGGACGGCTGGTACGTGTTCACGAGGGAGAGGAAGAACCGTTGAAGATCACAGGTGTCGAGCTGCGGCGGATCGGACTGCCGCTGGTGGCTCCGTTCGAGACGTCCTTCGGTGCGCAGACCCATCGCGACATCCTGCTGCTCCGCGTGGTGACCGCGGACAGCGAGGGGTGGGGCGAGTGCGTGGCGATGTCGGAGCCGGTCTACTCCCCCGAGTACGTCGACGGTGCGGCCGACGTACTGCGTCGATTCCTGCTCCCCGCGGTCGCCGCCGCTGGGCCGATTACTGCTCCGCTCATTGCCGAGGTATTGGCGCCGTACCACGGTCATCCGATGGCCAAGGCTGCGTTGGAGGCGGCCGTGCTCGACGCGCAACTGAAGGCGGCAGGCATGTCGTTCGGTGACTACCTCGGTGCGGTCAAGCCGTCGGTGCCGGCGGGCGTCTCCGTCGGGATCATGGCGTCGGTCGACGTACTGCTCGAGGCTGTCGGCGGCTATCTGTCCGAGGGGTACGTACGGATCAAGCTCAAGATCAAGCCCGGTTGGGATCTGGAGCCGGTGCGTGCGGTGCGGGAGCGGTTCGGTGACGAGCTGATCCTGCAGGTCGACGCCAACACGGCGTACGAGGTCCGGGACGCCCGGCACCTGGCGCAGCTCGACGCCTTCGACCTCGCGCTGATCGAGCAGCCACTGCCCGAGGACGACCTGCGCGGCCACGCCGAGTTGGCACGGATGATGTCGACCCCGATCTGCCTGGACGAGTCGATCACCTCGGCGCGGTCCGCGGCGGATGCGATCGCCATCGGAGCCACCTCGGTGGTGAACGTCAAACCCGGTCGTGTCGGCGGCTACCTCGAGGCCCGGCGGGTTCACGACGTGTGCGCCGCGAACGGAGTCCCGGTGTGGTGCGGTGGCATGCTGGAGACGGGCATCGGACGCGCGGCCAACGTGGCACTGGCGGCCCTGCCGGGCTTCACGTTGCCCGGTGACACCAGCGCTTCCAACCGGTACTACGCCCGCGACGTGACTACGCCGTTCGTGCTCGACGGCAGGCATGTCGCTGTGCCGACCGGTCCCGGCCTTGGTGTCGACATCGACCGCGACTGGCTGGACGAGATCACGACCGGAGTGGAGTGGGTCGCGTTCTCCTGATCATGCGTCCCGGGCGAGCCGGCGAAGCCGCAGTTGCAACATGGTGGCCAGCCGGACGTCGGGGTCGTCCAGGTCGAGGCCGCTGATCTCGCACAGCCGGCGCAGGCGGTAGCGGAACGAGTTCGGGTGCAGGTGAACCGCGGCGGCCGCGTCCGCGACGTTGCCGAAGGCATCGAGATAGGCGACCAGGGTGTCGACGAAGCCGATCTCGTGCCGGTCGTCGTACTCGATCAGCGTGGCCAGCGGTCCCAGATGCAGTTCGCCGTCCTCGGTGACGAGGTCGGCGAGCCGGAGCAGGAGTGACTCGGCCTGGACGTCGTCGAAGCGGGCGATCCGACGGCCGCGGCGGTCCGCCTGCAACACCCGGAGCGCCCGGTCCGCCTCCCGGCGGGACAGCGCGACCTCGGCGAGCGACTCGGTCGTCCGGCCGACGCCGATCACGGCGTCGGCGCGGGCACCGATCCGGGCCAGGAAGTCCTCGGCCAGCCGGATGATGTCGCGATCGCCGTTCAGCACCGTTCGCGTCGAACCGTGGCCGGCCGGGAGGACGACGTACGTGACCCCGCCGACCAGAGCGGCCGCCGACCTCGGGTGGACTGCGGCGAAGTGGAGAGCCAGCGCGTCGCGCAGCCGTTGGGACGCGGCCTCGTTGTCGGCCGCGTCGCCCGCGAGGACCTGAGCGGCCATCACGCACAGCCGGCCGTCGGCCAGACCGAGTCTCTGTGCGGCCTCAGACGCACCCGCGCCACCTTCCAGCACAGTAGCGACCAGGTCGGCACTGAGCCGTCGCTCGACATCCGCGCCGGCTCGGGCCCGAAGCATGTGCAAGGCAACAATCCGTGCGGAGTCGGCGAAGGCCGCTGCACGATCGGCGGTCAGTGGCCCCCGGGCGACGGCCCACATCGACCCCAGTACTTCGTTGCCTGCGCGCACGGCGATGGCGACGCGGGGCAGCATCTCGTCGGTCAGCGCCTCGACGTACACCGGCTCGTCGCCGTGGAAGAGCTCACGGAACGCGCCGCGCTCGTGCAGCATCCGGGTGTACCGGTCCGGCACCTGGCGGCCCAGGATCGTCTCGACCCGGCCGGGGTCGGACTCCTCCTGATGCCCGGAGAACGCCAGCACCCGCGACGCCCGGTCCTCGATCGTGACCGGCGCGTCCAGCAGGGCGCCGACCGCGTTCGCGAGGGCGAAGAGATCGCCGGCCGGTGCGCCCGCGAAGTCGTCCGTGCCGCCGACCATGTCGGCCGACGCCAGTGACATCGTCCGAAGCAGCGCCGCCACGTGCGACCACGACGCCGCCCGGGTCAGCCCGAGCAGCGCGACCGAACTCTCCCGGACCGCCCTGACGACCGCCTCGGAGGTCTCGACCGGATGCTTCACGACGAGCCCGATCGCACCGCACTCACCGAGCCGCCGCAGCAACTCGACCGTCGTCTCCGCATCCCGGACGCCGACCCCGAGCACCAACTCCCCCGGACTGACCACCAGCTCGTCGTCCGGATCGTAGATCAGTACACCGGTCAGCTCAGCGTCGAGACTCCCCGGCGACGCGACCACGTCCAGCAACGTCCGCCCGAGATCCTCGAGCACGCGCGAAAGCTTCGACCTCGCCTGACCACTCATTGCCCACCGATCCTAGTGCCGCCCGACATCGTGGCGGTGCCAACCGACTCGCCTCGGCACCCGAACGCCGCCACGCGGACCGCCCTGGCGGGCGCCGCTGGGTCGGCGCCGCGGGTGGGGTGC